>JBAZPI010000001.1:0-150562 GCA_041648305.1 Candidatus Altimarinota bacterium
ATCGAATCCTAGTCCTACAACAATGGATTTGACTTGGACGGCGCCCGGAGACAAGGGCAATACAGGCACAGCTTCAAGTTATGATGTCAGATATTCAACCACTCCAATTACAGAATCCAATTGGGGGTCAGCAACACAGACTGGCGGAGAACCTCTCCCTCAGATCGCCGGAACAGTTCAGTCAATGACGATTACAAATCTATTAAGCGGTACTCAGTATTATTTTGCGATGAAAACTACTAACACATCGGCGATAATATCGAATTTATCTAATGTGGCCTCGGGAACAACCACTCCGAAACCTGACACAACGCCTCCGGCGTACGCGAATCCTAAAGTCAACTCTTCAACAACAAATAGCATAAGCTTATGGTGGATAGCTCCAGGGGACGATGGAAATGCAGGAACAGCTTCGAGTTACGATATCAGGTATGTAACTCCCGGGCCAATTACAGGATTGAATTGGGAATCAGCGACACAGGTTGTTGGAGAACCTGTCCCCCAGGTAGCTGGGACAGTCCAGTCAATGACAGTGGGTGAATTAAAAAGCAACACGGCCTACTGCTTTGCAATAAAGACATCGGATGAAGTCCCTAATGTCTCAGTATTATCAAATGTTGCCAATGTAATGACTTTAAAAGACACAACGCCACCTTCGGCAATCACGACTCTTGCAACATCAGACCCTACATTAACAAGCATAAAACTAACTTGGACGGCGCCGGGGAATAATGGCAACGTAGGTACGGCTTCACATTATGATGTCAGATATTCAACCACTCCAATTACAGAATCCAATTGGGGGTCAGCAACACAGACTGGCGGAGAACCTCTCCCTCAGATCGCCGGAACGGTTCAGTCAATGACAATTTCGTACCTATCAAGTGGTATTACGTATTACTTCGCAATAAAAACTAAAAATACATCGTCGATAATATCGAATTTATCTAATGTGGCCTCGGGAACAACCACTCCGAAACCTGACACAACGCCCCCTAATATAGTCACTAAAATTACCATTTCAAATATTGATTATACGGCAGTAACTTTGACTTGGACAGCTCCTGGGGACGATGTTAACGCAGGAACAGCTTCAAGCTACGATATTAGGTATGTAACTCCGGGGCCAATTACAGGATTGAATTGGGAATCAGCGACACAGGTTGTTGGAGAACCTGTTCCCCAGGTAGCTGGGACAGTTCAGTCAATGACAATAGGTGAATTAAAGAGTGAGACAACTTACTCCTTCGCAATGAAAACATCTGACGAAGTACCTAACGTTTCATCGTTGTCAAACCTTGTCAATGTAACGACTTTAAAAGACATGACGCCTCCAGCCGCAATAACAACTCTCACTGCATCAGCCCCAACGTTAACAAGCATGAAACTAACTTGGACAGCCCCGGGAGACGATGGAAATATCGGAACAGTGGCTAGTTACGACGTTAGATATTCAACTTCTGTAATCACGGCAGAAAACTTTGCATCTGCTTTGCCTGTTCAAGGAACTAAACCAATACCGCAAGTAGCTGGCACATCTCAGTCAATGGTTGTAAACGGATTGAGCAATGGTACTACATACTACTTCGCAATAAAGACATCAGATGAAGTGCCAAACACTTCCGCGATTTCAAACATCGTAAATGCAAAAACTCTAAACTCTGACAAAATTGCTCCGGCAGCGATAACAAATCTTGCGACATCAGCCCCCACATTAACAAGCATAAAACTAAGTTGGACAGCACCGGGAAACGATGCGAATGTCGGGAAAGCAACGAGCTATGATGTAAGATATTCGACATCAGCAATCACTGCAGCAAACTGGGCATCGGCAACTCAGGCCAAAGGTGAGCCAGCCCCCCGAATAGCTGGGGCATCTCAGTCAATGGTTGTAAAGGGATTGAGTAACGGTACTAAGTATTACTTCGCAATGAAGACATTAGACGCAGTGCCAAATGTCTCAACAATATCCAACGTTGCAGGAGGGAAAACTCTTGTACCCTCGACCAAAATCAAACCATAATCTTTCCTTCAATGGAATGGATGCCCAGGAATCATTTCCACACCAACCGATAAACATGACTATTTTTTCTGGCGCTGGCTACTTAAGATCTAGTACGCTTTACTAAAATCAGCGGATCGAAAAACTATTAACAACTTCCTGAAAAACGTCAAAATATTCATCCCAATCAAGTTCTGTTGTATTGAATGTCAAAACCCAAACATCATTTCCCTTTCCATTTATAGTAACCATAAGAATTTTAAAATCGATTTCATTTTGCCTCATATTAGCTTCAAAGGTATATGCCTCATTTGCGTTAACTTCCAAGAATTTTTCATTGAAGAATTCTATATCTGGAGCAACTTGTTTTAATTGATTTTTAAGTATTTCAATATACTCACCTTCACCAAGATTTTCTTGTGAATCCAACAACACCGTATAATAATCTTGAAAATTTATTAATTTCGCTCTTTCATCACTGGTTTTTTGCGAGGTATTAATGACCATCATTGACGCTCCCATAGGAGCAGGCTTCTCAGACCATCCTTCCGGAACCACAACACTAAAACCATCTTTCAGAACCGTACTCGCTTGATTCAAGGCATCAACATCATTGTAGTTTCCCGGCAGATCTGAAGAATTTTCGCCGCAGGCAACAATACCAATTAGCGATAAAGAAATAAATAATCCAAAAACATAATTTTTCATAGGAAATAGGTTAAGTAACACAAAAAATATACTCCCACAAAGATAATCAGGTCAACAATTCATTTAGTGCCCAACTGGGGATATCGGGACGGTATCTCCTCTATCTGGCTGGGGCGGTAGGATTCGAACCCACGAATGGCGGGACCAAAACCCGCTGCCTTACCACTTGGCGACGCCCCAGAATTCATCATCGATTATCAGAGAAATCGACATTAAATTTAGCAACACGCATTGCCGAAGTCAATCTGAAGCTATACAATACCGCTCGAATACTCGAACATAAATTAATCTAAAACCATGCCAGAAACCAAAAACGTAGTTTTCATAAAAGACCTCTCGGCCCACGTAGGCAAAGAAGTCACAATCCAAGGTTGGATGTACAACAAACGTAGTGGGAAGGGGATTCAATTCCTCCAACTTCGCGACGGCTCAGGAATGGTGCAGGGGATAGTATTCGACAAAACGGAATCGTCCGAACTTTTCAAAACGGCAAATTCTCTCACGATGGAAACATCGCTCAAGGTAACCGGGGGAGTCACAAAACATCCAAAACACGACGACGTCTTCGAACTCCAAGTCACCAATATCAAAATAGTCACCCTCGCCAAAGACGACTATCCAATCGCGAAAAAAGAACACGGAATCGACTTCCTACTTGAAAACCGTCATCTTTGGCTTCGCAGCAGTAAACAATGGGCAACAATGCGAGTTCGTGACGAAATTATTTGGGCAATTCGCGAGTACATGCGCAAAAACGATTTTACCCTTATTGACGCGCCGATTCTTACGAAAACAGCCTGCGAAGGTACGACAGATCTTTTCCATGTTGATTACTTTGAGGAAGATGCATATCTGACACAATCCGGCCAACTCTACACTGAAGCGGGGGAATACGCATTAGGGAAAACGTACTGTTTCGGGCCGACTTTTCGCGCAGAAAAATCAAAAACACGCCGTCATCTGACAGAATTCTGGATGGTGGAGCCGGAAATCCCATTTATGGAATTCGATGAACTGATGGATTTTGAAGAAGATTTTCTCTGGTATATTCTCCAAAGCGTACTTAAAAACCGCAAAAAAGAACTGGAAATTCTCGAACGTGACATAAGTTTCCTCGAAGGGATTAAACGTCCTTTCCCGCGTGCCTCATATGACGAAGCGATCAAAATTCTCCAAGAATCAGGCAAATCAGACATCAAAGCGGGTGACGACTTCGGCGCGGACGATGAAACTCTTCTATCGGAACACTTTAAAGCACCATTGTTTATTCACCATTTTCCAACATCACTTACATCTTTCTTCCAGGCACCGGATCCAAAAAATCCTAAACTCACTCTAAATGTCGATCTCATCGCTCCAGAAGGATACGGCGAATTGATCGGCGGAGGATCACAACGCAGCCATGATCTCGAACTTCTCGAAAAACGTATCAAAGACAAAAAAATCGAGAAGAAAGCATACGAATGGTACCTTGATACTCTCAGATATGGCGGAATTCCTCACTGCGGATTTGGCATGGGACTTGAACGCTGCGTAGCATGGATCTGCGGAACTCCTCACGTCCGCGAAGCCATCCCGTTCCCAAGGACGATTAATAGAATTTGGCCATAAGGACTATAAAAAGGGTTGACGAAACAGTCGAATATCAATAACATCGCCACCGAATTTATTTTATTACCAATATTTTATGAAAGAATATTTACAAGAAGAGTTACAAAGAGTAGCTCCTCCAGAAGTAAGAGCTGAAATGCAATCGTTCCCCGACTCAAGAAGAACAATACCAGTTCCGACAGGAGTGCTAAACACAATGAGAAGTAGAGAGCAAGTACCAAGTACAGAAGATGTTTTATGCGGATTCGAAGATGAATCGGGGTTGTCATGTCTCAGACACGGAACACGTCAGATGGCGGAGGAAACCTTGGGTGGAAGGGGTGACGTCATGTCACGAAGCGTATCAGGAAGCGTAGATCTGAAGGACATGGAATCAAAGCCATTTACGATGCCGGACTAAATTTTCACACTCTAGAACCCGGACAAAGCTTATTCAACTTGCAAGCTTCACACTTCGGCCTTTTTGCTATACAAACTTCACGCCCATGCTCAGTGATCAGCAGTGAAAATACCCCCCAATACTTACGCGGCAACGCCTTCATCAATTCACGCTCGATCTTCTCCGGCTTCTTCCGCGCACCAGCCGAAATTAAGCCAAGCAAATCAGTTATTCTCATAACATGCGTATCCACAGCCACGCCTTCAACCTTCCCAAACGCGTTAAACAAAATCACATTCGCGCTCTTTCGCGCAACTCCAGGCAAAGTAAGCAAGCCATCCATTGTGCGAGGCAATTCCCCGCCAAAATCGCTCACGACTTTTAACGCCGCAGCCTTAATATTTCGCGCCTTATTCCTATAAAATCCGGTAGACCTGATCGCGGCCTCAAGCTCCGACAGCTTCGCACACGCGAACGCATCGGCTCCAGAGTACTTCTTGAACAGTGCCGGCGTTACCATATTCACCCGTTTATCCGTACACTGCGCCGACAATTGCACGGCAACTAAGCACTCCCACGGCGAACCAAACGTCAAAACCGTCTTGCGACGTTTGTACATCTTTAAAAGCATTTGGGCGATCTTGGTAGCGCGGGCAGCCGTGTCTTCACGGCGGGCAGCTTTTTTCATGCCAAAATTATAGCACGAACAAAACACGGAATGAAAACCTACTCCTCCTCAGGTTCACCCTCAAGGATCTCGCTCCCAAGTATCGCCATTTGCCAATCATCGAGATATTCATCCGGGAGCTCCCCAATAGACTCTGAACTCAAAATTTCAAGCGGCAAAAATCTCAAAGGATCAACATAATTCCCGTCTTGCATTACTTCTAAATGCAAGTGCGGCCCAGTCGTCATGTAGCCGGCGCCTTTAGTTCCCGGCATTCCACCCGACAGCCCAAGAATGGTCCCTTGATCAACAACCTGCCCTTCTTCAACCAGAATATTATTTATATGCCCATAAACGGTCATCAAATTACCATGATGAACCAAGGTAATGTAACTGTATCCGTAATCATTATCCGCTGCCTTATAAACAACGCCATCCGCCGCCGCAAAGATAGGAGTTCCCTGCACCGCCTTGATATCAATAGCGTTATGCTGAACACCAAAAACTGAACGATATGATTCATCATGGAAGTACGCGCTTAAACCTCGGTCTGGCATAACCGGCCAAATAAACCCTTCATTGCTCGAAGGTTGTGAGTGGAACTCGTAAATTGTCATGAACTTCTTCCCAACCAAATCTTCGTATTCTGAAATATCGAACGCGTCTCCATCTTCAACAATCTTTTCTTCAATAAACGCGAGAGTCTCCTGGAACGCCTGGATTTCGGCCAAAGACTCTTTTTGCTCCTCCATAGATTGCTGCAAAAGCGCGCGATAAATTTCGTCCTGATTCTTCGTAACCGCAAGCAAATTTTCCTTAGACGCTTTTTGCGTCTCGAGATTTTCTTTTTGAGTTCTTAATTCCTTTTCTAATCCATCCAAAATCGCCTTTTTCCCTTCAATTTCACTGCGAGCCGCATCGAGTTCATCAACAAGTTCGGCCAATCTCTTAACCAGAAGATCTCCGGTTTCCTCCAAAATCCCCAAATATTTTATCTCCTTCAAAATATCCCCCGTATTCCCATCCGCCAGCAAGATCTTAAACGCGTCAATTTCTCCCTCGGACGTGACGTCAAAATAAGTATCGCCATAAACATAAAGCTCACGAATATACTCCTTCAAAAGACTTTTTTGGTATGCAAGCGCGGTTTCTTTAATTTCAATCTCTTCATACAGAATTTTTATTTCATTCTCCGCCCTGACAACTTGCTTCACAACTGTGAACAATTTCTCCGCAATTCTAGCAATTTGATCGTCAAAATAGACCATCTGATTCTGAAGATCGGACAGGTCATCTTTCAAATTTAGGATCCTGTTTCGGGTCTCTCTGATATTGCTCGTGATCTGGTAATATTCGGATTTTGATATATCCAATTCTTGTTTAAGTTTCTGCAAAAATACCTCTTGGTCGGTCTCTTCCGCCTCCTCTATGGCCTCAGAAGTTGGCGCAGTAATGATCGGCGCCACCTTCGCTATCGCTGGCGTAGGCGTCACCGCCGCCCCTGTCATCCCGGCGTCCTCGAAATCGTCCGCAAAACCACTTCCCGCGCTCAAAAGTAAGCACGAAACAAGGCAGAAATACGCGAAAATTCTGCACAATGGCCTGTTTTTTTTACTTGTGGCACTCATATTTTTGCCCATTTTGCCCATAAATTCCTGGTTTTATCTATATATTATACCATAAAAAAAGCGCTGGAACAATCCGGAGCAGGGGTTGGAAGAGGGCCTGGGAGAGAGGTCGAAAATTTATGGATTTTCCGCAGTTTCTCCCGAGGAAATCTTCCAATCTGTAACTTCCAATCTGTAAACTTTTCCTCGGGGAAATCCGGCCAGTTTTCCCCGGGGAAACTCTCCAACCTGTAACTTCCAATCTGTAAACTTTTCCTCGGGGAAATCCAAAGCAATCCGGAGCAAGTCAAAAACTAATAGATTTTTCGCGGTTTTCCCCAGCCAAACCCCAGTGCAAACCAAGCCAAACCAGGTGCAACCCCACCCGCCCCACAGAATTTTCTCTTGCATCAATCCACGTTTTCACCTAGAATACCGCTCGCACTCGGGTATTCGAGCATTCGAATATTTCATATCTAAAAAAGCCATGTCACACAAAAAGGCCGGTGGATCTACTAAGAATCTGCGCGACTCGCAATCGAAACGTCTTGGAGTCAAAGCGTTTGGGGGGCAAAAGGTCACAGCAGGATCCATCATAATCAGACAGAGGGGAACAAAATACTTCCCGGGAGAAAACGTTGGAATGGGAAAGGACCATACGATTTTCACGAAAATTGACGGGATAGTCAATTTCACGGAAAAGAAACAGCAGAAATACGACAACAGAGTCTTCAAGGATAGATTCGTGAACGTTTTGCCGGAAACCAAAATAAGCGCCGCAAAATCAGCAGCGTAAAACCTCTTTATTTTACAGCTCTTATATCCCGCAAATATGGGTCTAGAAGACTTTGCAGGTTTCAACCAAAATGAGGGCATGGACGCGGCCTCCTTTGAAAAATTCAAGGAGAAAATGAAGCGCGCAGCCGCCCAAATCAAAGCTCTTCAGAAAGAAGAAAAGAAGCGCAAAAAAAAAGAAGATGAATTGGTGAAAATCCTCCTTAAGTTTATCAAAACTTCTCATAAAAAAGATCTCGTCCTCGTGGTAAGTCGCGCGTTGGAACAAAATCTTCCGGCCAATTTTATCTTGGCGATAATTCTGCTTGGCAATGAAGAAATTCAAAAAGAAGTAGGGGAGTACCTAATGCTGAAGCTGCCGGCACCGGAAAGTCCTACGCCAGAAAGTCAAAGCGCCCCCGCTCATGCAGCAGCGGCGCCAGCCGCAGCTCCATCCTCCGCAGAAACACACGCAGAAAAATCCATGGTTTTCTTCAAAGACGACGAGAGTCTCCCATTAAAAATAAGGATAGAAATTGATAAATGGATAAAGAACGTAATTTATCAAGCACAGGAAAGTCCTCAGAAACTTTTAATGTACGCATACGATGTTGTCGAAGTTGAAGAAAATCCGGCCAAACTTTTGTCGGAAGACCCGGAAGAAAATCCGGACGCCGCCCAGGACGCCGCCCAGGAAACCGACCCGGACGCCGACCCTTATTCGCAATTTGAAAAACAAAAAGGCCCAGAAAAAAAGAAAATCCTAAGCCACAAATTGGTCCAGCTTGTAGCTCACGTGATCTTCGATTATTTGAAGCAAAACGGCATAGAAGAAGACATTGTGAAACTCAAAGAATTCTCGGAGTTCCTAATGAAAGGAATCCTCAACAAAATCAAAGAAGACCTGTCAGATAGAAAACTCCTGGGCGAGTAGCGCGGTCCTCCGCGCCAAGCATCGCAACCGCGCCCATCGCAACCCGCGCCTACCGGCGCGTACTAAAACCCCTTCCTCTTCATCTCAGCGATTAAGTCTTCAGCCGGCATGCCGAGTAATTTCATCGAACACATAAAATTCGCGGCTCTTTGAAATTCGCGATCGTCAATTGAATGACAACCAAGCTGGTAACACATATCTGCGACCTTCGACAATTGCTGATCATCAAGTCCGTATTTTACAGACAGATCTATGAGAAATTTATTTTCCATGCCTCCAATTATATAACGTTTAAACGCAAGTCATAAAGGAACAAAGTTGACAAAAAGCACTAGATATGATTAAATGGCATCCTGGAGAGGCCCCTGGACGCCCTAAGTTAACACAACAGTTGTAGGGGTATGGAGATCGCGAATGCAATGAAGATTGTCAAGCAAGAAAGGGAGCCATGGCTACATGTCAACGCATGGTCTTATGTACTGAAGCACAAACGGCTGCTGTGATAGAAGGCTATACAGGTGAGTCTGCTGAATACGAGCGGAAACAAAATGAATACGCCGCCGCTCTAGGATGTAAACCAGGTATGGATAGGACAAAACTTCTGGGGTGACACTCTGGAGGATGTTCGAACAATACTAGTACAGTTACAGTACGGGGATGTGACCGTTTAATCTCCACGACGTAGGGGTTGGATAAACCGATTTTTATTGTATCCAACCTGTGCTGAATTTCTAGGCAAAAGTCAGTATGTGCAAATTTTGCACAAAGTTATCTAAGGGTTGTAATTTGCATTTTTTGCAAATTGCTTTGAACCTGTAAGTAGTTCTTATAAGTTGAACAGTTGCAAAAATTGCAACAGTTAAAAGTATTACCTCGAAAGTTCTCTCGCGGTTTCATCAATAGCGGCTCTTATCAGTAGTTCCAATCCAGTATGATCACCGTGATCAGCCTGCTGTAACGAACGAACATATTTTTTTCGTCCCGTTGGGGTTTCAACCTTCAATTCTATTGGAGGAAGGTCGAGTTTTATTAGAATAATATTGATCAACAAACGCGAAATTCGTCCGTTATAATCTTGAAACGGATGAATCCACAGAAAACGATGATGTGCCCAAGCGAGTAATTCTGTAAGCCAATCAATAAAATTAGTATCGTCAATCTTTGGCGCATGTTTCAATCGCGTTTTTAAATCCATCATAAAATCTTCCATGAATTGAGATACCAGGTAGTATTTTGGTGGTTCATGTTTTGAAACTGTTACCTCTAAGGTACGGAATTTCCCTCCTAATTTCGGGAAAATCCAACCAAATCCAACTTTATGAACCTCCTTTACGAAAGATACAGTCAACGGAATATCTCCATGCTTAAATTTTTGAATAACTGCGTCCCACGCCCTTTTTATACCCTCGATTTCAAGAGGAATAAGCTCGGAGCGGGGAAGAATGCCGAACGCTGTATCTTTGTAACTTGTTTCTCCTATTCTTTTCTTTGGCATAATAGTTTATTTTTCGCCTAATACTGCGCTCACCATCCGTTTCGTAGTCTCAGGATTTTCTGTTTTTGTCGTTCTATATACCATCTTGGGCACAAAATTGCTCAAATAAACCTCACGTTTCCTTGCTGAAGATGTTTTATAAACTTTTAACACTGTAATTATATTCTCTCTTGTCATGTCAAAAGCGTATCATGAAAACAACATCAACATCAAATACATTGACCGATTTTGGAATTTGCAATATGCATTTCTTGCATATTGCTTTGAACCCGTAAGGAGCCCTTACAAGTTGAATTTGTTCCATTTTGGAACATGTTGAGATTAGAAGTGTTGCATAAATTGCAATAGTTGCGAAACGACAGGCGTCGACGCGCTAAAAATGGCTTCCGTAAGCCTAAAACGGGGAATCTGGGGTGAGCTAAGGGGTTCGAACCCTTGACCCTTGGGACCACAACCCAATGCTCTAACCAACTGAGCTAAGCTCACCACGATTGTCGACCAGGCCGCACAAATCTTATAAGAAAATTTCGCCCCGCGCAACATCAAACCATAAACCACGTCCCGGACATAGCCTGGCGTTAACTTATGTCCCGGACGCGCAGAACACGGCGCAAGAACGCGCCTCAAAACGCGCGCCCACAAAAAACTCCCCCACTTGGGGGGAGTAATTAGTTGTAGATTTAGGATCATGAACGCCCTAGAAAGCCTAACATAACCTAGTCTACGGTCCGGAGACTTTTTGAAGAGCCTCGCAGAACCCAAGTATACTAACCCACATAGAAAAATGCAAGAGAATTTTTTAATCCCAAATTATAGATCCTTTTTGATTCTCTGAAGAGCAATCTTACTCTTTAAACTCGCGAGTTTTTGATCTGAAGAGGAAGGAGCTTTATCAAATGCAGTCGGGTCATCTTCAAGCTTATTCAAAATCGAATTATACTGCCAATACGTCTTTTTCATATTCGTTTTTAAAACAGCTTTCTTCGAAGATTCAGTACTGAGAATCATAAACAACTCCTCCTGTTGGATTCTGGACATATTAGGGAGCATATTTTTAAAAACCACCTTATATAAACCAGGAATCGACGAGTTTTCAAGCATGGCCAAGATGTGTGATTCTATTGAACTCATTTCAGTAGCAATTTAGTAATAAATTCAAAATCTCTTGTATCTAAAAGAAACACAAGTTCAGAAACTCGGCGATTGACCAATGACGGATTTTTATCGACTATTAATTTGTTTATGACCTGCAAAGCTTTTGCGCGATTTTCCTCCGAAGTGTTTGGTAGTATTTTTGCGGATCCTTTCTGTAGTTTAAAAGCGTGTTCATAAGAAAGGGGAGCCAAAGTAACTTTTCTTATTAATTCATCGTCAATGAACGAAAACGCGTCTTCCTTTGCAAAATTAAGTAAACCTTCTATTCTCGAAGAAGATTTTAAATGCTTCAACCCTTTGCCATTACTGGTAGCGGATTCGAATTTATCCAAAGCCGCGGCTAATTTCTCGGCAGAATTATAGTCAGGATGTTTTTTAAGCGCCGCCAAAGTGGAAAACGAAAAAGCAATTAGGGCTCTCTTCTCAAGTAGAGTTAAAGACTCCGTTGATTGTTCAGACAATTTATCGGAGGCCTTTGCAACGATTCCCAAATTCTTCTTTTTTAAATCCTCACTCTCCCCAAGATTTTTAGCTTCATGAACCAGTATTGTCGAAAAATCATCAACGACTTTGACTTCCTGCGCATCTTCTAATTTTTTATCTCCAACCAACTCTTTCTTCACAGCGCCCACAATCTCTTGTTCGGGAAGTTGGAATAAAAGCTCACCGGATTTCTTAGCCGCATCCTCTTCAATTTTTTTTTCTTCTTCAGATAATTGACCGACTTTCATGAAAAATGCGGCAAGAAAGAACATAACCCTCTCTTTCCAGTTTTTCCCGTTTTTTGACTCCTTCGAGGCAAACTCCCATCTTTTCTTCAGCTTACTGAACCACTGGGACACAGTCGACCCGGAAGGAATTTCAGTCCTCTCATCAACGGCCTCTGTTTTTTTTGGTGATTCAGGAGTGGTCATGAATGTATGTTTTAAAGTTTAGCCCCCTTCTATTTATATCTTTGAGCTTCTGCTTGAGTCAACAGCGCACGACAATACTTAATAAGAGCTTTTAATTCACCAATAGCCTGTTGCAAGTCTGCAGCCCTATCCACGGAAACATCAACCGCAGGATCTGGGGCCACCCTACCTCTTAACACATCGATTTTATGAATAGCCTGTTCCAACCCTGCAACCTCATCCGTCATATCCCTCTTTACCGATAAAGCTTCGATCAACACTTTAGCCTGTTTTATATAGCCCTCCGGAGCTGCGTAATCTGATTTGGAAACAAGTCTCTCCTTATTGCCTCTTACTGGAACATTAGGCCGTGCACCTTCTGTTTTCTCCCTCGCTTGACCAGCTTCCTGTTTTTTTGTCTTACCGGCTTCTTTTCCGGCAGCTCCGGCAGCCTCTTTGTCGCCCTCGGAAGGTTTGTCGTCGCCACCTGAAGAAGATCCACCATATAAAGCTAGCAATTTTAAAGCGCTAGCGACAATAAAAGGAGCATAAATATACAATCTATGTATATTTAAAGCTCCATCAGGACTAAATAACGCAGGTCTAAACGGAATTTTAATACCTTCCCAAGCCCGACCCCAACCAGTAGCAACTCTAAAATTGTTCATTAAACCACCAAAGGCAGTAGAAAAACCATTATAAGCGGTTTGATAAGCTGTTAAGTCTCTTAACAATTGCGCCTCCAATGCCGTAAGTTCATCTCCAATTTGTCGTACTCTGTCATCATTCCGCACAGGTAATCTATTTAACTCATCTCGAAGAACTTGAATTTCTCCGCCAATCCTAGTTCTCTCTGCACCGTCAACTACTAAATTTAACTGCCTTTCCAGAAGTCCAATTTGGTTTACTATATCCACTCTCCTTTGATCCCCGCCACGCAATCCGGCAAGCTCAGCATTCAGTCTTTGAATATTTTCGAGAGTCTCGTTAATAGAATTTCTTGCTCTCAATACTGTATCAAATTCACGACTAGGTTGAGGGATAGCGGTAACATCAATATTACTAACAAGCTCAGTGTCAAATCTGCCAGCCAAACCACTTATTCCAGCCCTGTATCGTCTCATATTGTTCGTCCTCATGCCCGAAATCGACAATCTTTGCAAAACATCAACAACCCTTCGCAATACCGCAAGTTCTCCATTCCCAAGCAACAACGCGGTTCCCCCATGCCCTCTAACCTGTCTAAGAGCCATTGGTCTGAGGCCCACAAAAGGATCTCCAACAGCAGCAAGAGGCATATTGGTATTAGTCACGATATTCATAATATCTTCAGCAACATTCTGAGCATCTCTAACCATATTTGCTCTATAATTAACATCTATGGCAACCGCAACACCAACTGGGATCATTCCACCATAAAATGCAATATCAATAGCGTTCCAAACAATTTTGCCTGCTCCAAGAAGAGCATCTAGTGCGTCACATCCCTGCATCGTAAAAGCAGATGTTATTAACAATGCAAGAGTGGTAGCAGACTTTTTTGGCAAGCCAGGCAACGCGCGATACAAAGCAACGAGTAGACGATATTTAGGGGATTTACTTGCAAGTGCATTTAAATCGTCTGCAAAAGTGGGTCCCAAATCTCCCATTTTCGGAGCAAGCTCTTTAATTATGTCTTGGAGCCCATCAATAATTTTCTCTGCATCTTTAGGATGCTGTTTTAAATGTTCAAGCAATAATTTAGATCCGAACTCAAAAGAATCCGTAAACTCAAACACTTCATAAATATTTTCCAAAGAAAAGTCCACTTTCCTTGCAGACCTAGAAAACAACACTTCAGCAACAAATCGTCCTTCTTTGCCGGTTTTAAATTCCTCAATTATATCTTTCTCTGTAACGTTTAATTTACCATTTTTATTGGTGCCAAATTTATCGCTTAATTCTCTTACTCTGCTAACAACACCCATTTTTTCCTTTGCCGACAACCCTTTCACAACCCAATTTGAAGCACTCTGTCCCAATTCAGTAGAAAAATCCAGAAACTCTAGGGCTTCTTTTGGTGTCATCCCGTCTATGCATTCTTTGGCAGCAAAAGGTTCATTGGTAAACCATTCAGAGATTTTTTCAACTCTTCGCACAGCTGCCTTATCGGCTCCCTTTTCAACCACTAAGCTGATACCCTTTTTTGAAGTCAAAATTGAAAGGGCCAGCCCATTTTTGCCGTTCAAAGTAGTGATATAAGATTCAGTATCCATCGAAACTCTTCCTTTACGATCAAACGATGTAGTTGATTCAAGTTCACCATACTCTCTCAATAAAGAAACTTTTTCAACAGCGGTTTTGCATTTAGCTTCGACGAATTCAAAAGACAGATTTGATTCCAGGACAAATTCTATAAAATCGTAGCCATCGACATTTGACATCCCTTCAACCAATCTTCCACCAGCCTCAGGATTATTGCTTAAAAATTTATGAACTTCATAAACTGCGCTCATTTTAGCATTAGGGCTTGCAACAAAAGCCTCAAAAACAGCTCTGTTCAACCCTGTAGCTCTGTACATTTCCAAATACTGTTCCCCGGCATTTGCTTCCTTAAGCCCGCTTCTTTCCAATTCAACAACCCTTCTCTGAAGTTCAAGTCTTTCCTGACCGGTTTTACATCGTTCAGCGAGAAACTCAACATCAAGGCCCCTTTCTCTCGCGAATTTCGCAAGCCCATGCGCCTCACTCAAAGTCATTCCCTCGAAAACTCCTTTGCTAGTGGGATTACCTCGGGCATCAACAACACCACTATCCAGAACATAATCGGCAACATAATCAGCTTGAGTTGAAGCTTTTCTCTTGCCGCTCCACCTCGTAAACACACCTCCCTCAAGTGTAGCTTCAGGCAAAGTCCCTTTCAGATCGGATTCAATAACTTGTTTTCTAGCCTCACGGGTAGCTCTACCACTTTTGGAAACAGGAGAAGAATTAAGGCCTGCAAGACCGTGTCCTGCACGGATACCAAATGATAATACCAAATTGCTTCTGATAGCTTTGCGAACGTCGATATCACCTCCTTCAAGAACATATTGAGTTGTCGTTAATGCCGCAGTATCAACAACAGGTGTCAGAGCATACTGTCCGGCAAAACTTCTCATTCCAGGAACTCTATGCAAAGCTGCGCCGGTAACCTTCAAAGTTCCAAGAGTAACGAGAGTGTGTCCGAGACCTTTAAGATGTTGCATGGGATTAGTAAACTGGTCGAGTCTTCCTGCCGATATACTGCTTCCAGCCAAAGTTATAGTATTGAAAGTTTCACATTCCACAAGGAATCCAGTACCCCTCGCTGCCATGGTTCTCGCAAGAGCGGACATTCCGGCCTTTCGCGCGACTTGTCTCAGTGTTAATTTGGTAAGCTCCTCAACTGCCAATTTTCTTGCTGCAATCATTGCCACTTTTTTGCCAACCAATCCGGCAATACCTCCAGAAACTACAACCATTGGTATATCGAACACCAAACCCGATAAAAATTCAGCCCTCTCTTTATCGGTGCCTCCCCAGAACTCATACCATGAAGAATCTGTGTCGGCATAATGACCCTCAAATTCATTAAGCCACGTATATGCATTGGCGTCTTTTTCTCTGTTTTTCTTCGCCCATTCAGTTACTTCGCCAAACAATGCTTGCCTATACTCCTCAACAATAAGACCCTTTAAAATTTGTTCTTCAAGCTTAGCAAGATAATCCGCAGACTCAAGTTCAGCTTTCCTCGCATCCAATTTTATAAGTTCATCCTTCAAATGACTTAATTCTCCAGAACGAGATCCATTCCTCATCACTTTTCCCATTTCTTCATTCAACAAACTGATATCCCCTTCAATTCTTTCAAGTTCATGATCACGAGCCTCTGTAGCTCTATCCAAAGCTTTCTTTTTTGTGTCAGTATTGCCACTATGTTCGGCATAGTACTTCTCGAAAACAAACTTACCGCCTTCATATTCCAGGTTAGCAAACTTGCCAATCAGACCACCAAAAGATTGTTCATAGAAATATTGGGCGGCATGGTAAAGGTCTTTTTGCCCCAACTTTTGCCCCAATTTCCTTTGGTATAAAGAATCATTAGCCCATCTTAAATCGGACAAAAGATCAAAATCTTTCAATTTACCGGGAGTAAGAGGGACAGTCAGCGCCTGCTCTACCGTAACTACATCATCGTCGGACTTTAAGAGATCACTGGCAAGGCTTAACGCCTCTTTTTGAGTGGTTAAATATCTGACTATTTCTCTTCCTTCTTTGGGCCACATCCCTCCCAACTGCTTTTTGTGATAGATATCATAGTCAATAGAAGTAATTATTTCGTCAATTCCTTTAAATATCTGTATAAGCTCAAGTTTCGCAATATTTTTCAAGTTAGTTTTTGCTTCCAGTAATTGATTCTCGGAAACTCCAACGTCTTGTGTTTTCTTATACCCGTTCAAAAAAGACAAATATGCTTCTTTAGCTTTTTTCATATCTCCTGCAGCTAAAGACAGATTCCCCCGATAAAAATCTTTAATGAGAGAATTTGTTTCAACATTCTCCATTAAATATTTCTCAACAATTATTTTCTTTGACGTATTGAAACTAGCCACTTCACTACTGATTTCCTGAAGCGCTGCCAAAGCATCCGGAGTTTCACTTAACGATTTCTTGCCTTCTTCAGTCTGTAATTTTCCGTTATCAACATAAAACTTTTGTGTGAAATACACCCTCAATCCCTTTCCTTCTTTTACCAAAATCAAATATGCATCAGATTTCTCAAGTATAGCGTTGATGTCCTCAACTTCACTTGATGAAGAAACGTCGCCACTTTCATCAAAACCCTCTCTCGTCCGTCTAACATATCCAAAATCATCCGTAGCTTCATAAACTTTAACAAATCCGGACCTGGTTTTTGCTAAATCCAACAATCCGTCCAATTTAAATTCACCGGATTCAATCTGTCTCATCACTTCGCGATTGATCAACTCTTGTTTTATAGATTCAAGAATTTCAAAAAATTTCCACCCGATAATAGGCCCGTACTTTTCGATAAGCGAATCCGAAGTCCCGGAAATTTTCGCATTAAGCTTTTTGTAAGAAGCAATAAGCTCCTTATCCGATTTCTCTTCATCTATTTCCCGGACAACACTTAAATACAATTCGAATTCTGGAGTTTTCACTGCCTTCAAGCCAAGAGCCAACTCCTTCAAAGCCCTGATGTCACTTCTCTGATCCAATCCGTGCAACGAAAACCTGTCAAAAACAGCAAGTTCGTCCTTAAATACACCAGAAGCCGGTGTCAATAACAGAGCATTGGACTCCTTGAATGCAGCATCCGCTTCATTCCATAATTCATCAACTTTTTCAGAATCAACCACACCTGTTAACATTGCATAATCAACAACATCCGCAAGGCCGTTAGCCGAATTGTTGAAAGTTGCTATATTATCAACATTTCTCAATAAATCATCGGCCTCATTAACTCTCATTTGCAACAATTTCATCGCGCCGTCCAAACTCTGAGGATCAACGCCGAGACCCCTTTCAAGACCTCTAAGTTCTTTGCTGTTTAACGAGAGAGTATCAGTCTTTTCCAGGATTTCTTCAAAATGCAAAACATCCTTATTCCCGCTCAAAACAGCCAAAACATAGGAGATATTTCTATCCAAAGCTCTATTCATTATATCGAGATAATACCTTCGACAAATTTCAGGGCCACTCACAGTGAAGTATCTTTCCTTCAACATAGTTTGTATATCTACAGCGCTTATTAACAGATTTTCGACTTCTTTAAGCTTTTCCTTTTGAATTTCCTCAGGATTTTTTTCCAACGCTTCGCGAATTCTATCATCAATTGATTTATCTTTTTCCTCGCCAAAGGAAGAAATAGTATCTTCGGCAATATCGAATTTATACAAAGATCCCCTTAATTCAGTAGCGATATTTGCCACGTCTTGAAGAACAGCGGCTTTCTCTTTTTTTGGCAAAGATTCTCCTAGTTTCTTGCCGACATCGGAAAGACGCGTCCTCAGCATTTTTATCTTCAAAAACTCAGAATTGGCATCAATGTCTCCCGGATCTGCCTCTATTTTAGATACCAAACGTTTGTAAATCTTATCAAGCTGATCGCCTAATTTCTTATCAAGCTTCTTTATCGATTCAATATCCGCCTCATGTTGTTCCAAATCACTATTTTGTTCGAAATCCGGCATATTTATATTTGTTAACTGAATTTTTTAATGGTTTCCAAAACTTCTTTAACCAAGTCTCCTCCGGTGGGATCGTGTTTCAACGCTACCCTTATATATACGTTCTCAACTTTTGTTTTTGCGTCTTTGAACTTTTTGTATACGAAACTTATTTCGTCATCCGTCATGTTTTCAGCTTTTTTCTCCCACTCTTCTCTGAAATTTTCATCGAGAAAATCACATTCATTTATGATTTTTTTTAAGCTCTGTGGTGTGGGTTTAGTTTGAAGTGGCATATTTAATTTTATTTATTTAGAATATTTATCTATCCAATTCTCGACAGCTTCCAACGCTTTCAAATTTCTAGCATCCGTCTCTACTCTACTCCCGTCATAATCAATATTTTCGCCTTCAGTAAATATCTTCTTCCATTCTAATTCAGAAATGGAGAAAGCTTTTTCTTCACAAAGCTTGATAACCTCTTGAGCAAAGCTTTTTCTGCTTGCAAGTTCAGCACCATAAGTCCCCTCGAAATCATAGTTCAAACTCTCAAACTGCGTTAGCAATTGATCTTCATCAGCAACGGCCAATTCTTTTTCTCCTTCGGCTTTTCCCCCCTCTACCTCCAAAGCCCTTTGAGCCCAATAAGCAGCTCTTTTCATATTATCTTCGTAATAATCCATACCAGGCTCGATTTCTTTCAGTTTCAATTCCAAAAACGCAATGGCCTTGTCAAGTGAAAGATCGTTTGTCATTGGAGCCCCCCCACTAGGATCCTCTCCTGAGACCACTGGGAATGTAGTGTCATATTTAGCTTTAAGATCTGTCTTTAAACTCACCATATTATCAACTGTTTTTTGGATTTCTTCCCCATGATGCTTGTAAATTGGAGTCGAAGAATAAAAACCATTCTGAGCTTTTTTATGTTGCTCTACCTGTTGAGGAATATCACCAATCTGTTCTTTCAACTGTTTGATTTCATTATCGGTTATTTCTTTTAAACGCTCACATTCGAGTAATTGTCTCTCAAAACCTTTATATACCAGAAGTTCATCATTGTAGAGTCCGGTGTATCTAATTTCCAAGTTATGGTAATACCAGTAAGAATCTGAAAACTCCGTCGAATCTTCTAAAGGATCAGGCTTATCGGAAGCAAGGTACCTAACGTTCAAATTATCAACATTATGACCAATCCAATTGGCCCCTCTCTCAAGGGGTCCCCAAACTTTACTTGCTGCAGATCTGATATCTCCCCACGCTTCGTCAACAAACTCCTCAAAATCTTTATAAACCAATCTGTTTTCTTTGTAATTCATGAATTCAAAAATTAATGTTTAATAAAAAACTCAGCAATTTTATCTCCAGTATCGACTGCCGAAATAAATTTTGGCTGGAGCAGATGACCTTTCAATCTTTGGGCGCAATCCTCCATCATATTCATTTGCCAAGATCTCCTTCCATCCTTCCCACCCGCAGTCTTATAAATAATATCCACATCGACATCCAATTGGCCTCCTCCAACGTAATCATTGTCATAATACTCTCTCATTTGTTGACTATTAATTCCGGGCAGCGCAGTATAATAATCCAAAACCTCCTTGTATTTTTTCTTCAATTCCACTTTAAGCTCTGCAAGCGTATACGGTAGATTCTCATCAATAGGATCCAACGCCGCGGCCGTTCCCTCAGTCGTCTTCCATGTATCATAATCCTTAATTTCCCATTGAGAACTGATCGGAGCTGGAATATTAAACGTTGTATACCCTCCTTTCAGGAAAGTCAGAGATTTAGCGGTAACTTGTTGTTCAACGTATAAGAAATATTGCTCCTTGTATCTCATCTCTTCGCCATACTTGGCATCATCCAAACTCGTTTCATCAAGCCCGATCGTATAATACGAATACACATCAAACAATCTCGCGGCTATACTGTGATAATCTTCTTTCAAGTCACCCGCCTGAAGATCTAAATGATTGTAAATACTGTTCTCAAACCTTCTCACAGCGAACTTATAAGACGCGCTGAATAATCCGGCGCTCTTCAAAGGTTCTATAACATTGTTTACAAACTCTTCTCTGGTCCAATCGTCACCACTCTTCCCGAGTGCAAGCTTTGATACTACCTTGAATTCAGCTTCTACGTAACTCAACCTGTCAGAAATAACTTTTTCTTGGTCGTTAATATCGGCAAGTAACTTACATTTCTTTAATTGTAGTCCGTACGCGTTCATAATCATGGCCTTTTTCGCCAAAACTACCGAATTCGTATAATACTCAGGGACGCTTCCGGCAAGAATTACACCCTTAAGCGGAACAATGTCAGCTCCTCCGGTAAATATCGAA
Source organism: Candidatus Altimarinota bacterium (assembly GCA_041648305.1). Taxonomy (GTDB): domain Bacteria; phylum Patescibacteriota; class Gracilibacteria; order UBA1369; family LOWO2-01-FULL-3; genus JABILX01. The sequence continues at coordinate 20,759 of JBAZPI010000001.1, forward strand.
GCCAATTTCTTGCCCAAATGCATGACGTACTCCTTGGGGAAGTTGCCAACCAATTCATTAAACCTATCAAACACCTTAAACGGTCCTTTCTCATCCTGATCCAACGCCCTCAAATACGCCTCTCTGAATTCGGAACTTTGGACCAATTCTTTCTCCTGCTCGGGGTCTACTGAAGAAAATTTCTCAGCCTTGGCCTCGGTTCCTTTGTCATATTGCATCTCAAGTTCGAGACCTTGCGGAAATTTCAAAACAAATTTCCCGTCCTTTTCGGGCATATCTTCGAAATCAATTTGGCCCGCAGCCGCAAAAGCGTTCAAAGCGTCATATTCTTTCGTTCCCAAAACTTTATTTATGATCAATTGTCCGTATCGATACCTTGAACTCATCATTTCATCTATATAAATCGGTTCTTTCACCCCATCGGAATGGATCCTTGCTTTCGTTCCATTTTCGACAAACTCAACCCTGACTTTGCTTGGCATTGAGGCAATTCCATACTCTGGCACCGCAGGCATCGTGATCTGGCCGGCCCAGTACTGCCCGTCGTATTTAAGCCCGCTCGCGTCTCCTCTGGAAGCGGTAACGTCAGCAAGCAATTCGGCAACTCTGACTCTGACAGCGGCATCAAGTTTGGCCCTGAATGTCTCTTTATTTAGATCCTTCAGATTATAGCTTGCCACAGGAGTCGATCCAAGTTCGGATTCATTCACAAGATAAAAACGATAAGATCTTCCTTTTTCCTTTGAGTCAAAAATCTTAACCATCAACGGGAAGCCTTTATACTTAGCGTGAATGTACGGTTTCCCTACAACTTGTGCTCCAAGTTCGAAATCCTTGATCCCGGCCAAAACACCTCCCTCTCCGGTAAGTTCATTTGTTGCCTGATCGAGAAGTTTATCGTCCCAAGGCTGTTCCGTAAAATTCGAAGCGTAAATTGATAACTGATCAATCAACGCATGCAAAGTATAGTTATCGCTTGTTTCCCTCAAAAATTTCTCTTCAAAAGTGATTTTTTCAGTAGGCAAAGTGCTTGATTCATACATCCTTTTCAGCCCGACCAAGGTTGCGAACAACCTTCGCGATGTATCATTGTATAATTTTTGCTTCGCGCTCAAAGGCCCGGGGTATCCCACAGGCGGTTTGGCCGCCAATAAATCAGGATCAAAATATCCATTTATTGAAGCATGGGTAAGGTGAACCATGCCGTTTTCAGCGGCGGCAGTATCACTTGCCATCGCCTTGTACAAATCTTTGACATTCGCGTTTCCCAGAGTTGCAGCGAGACTCACATCGATAGTTTTCAGATAAGGTTCAGGCGCATATCTTTGCATCTGCGCAAGTTTCTCAAAAGCAGTTCCTTTCAAATCAGCATCGATTCCTTTCCCCCAAATTTTCTTAAAAGTATCAGGAGCGGCTATCGCCGTCACAGCGTAAATTCCAACCGCCCATGGCAGATATTTCTTAACCGAAACCATCAAAGGAGAGCTGCTCGTACTCAATTGTTTATAAACCGCAAACAATGCCCATGCGGCAGCGCCGTAAAGCGCCAATTTAGAATAATCCCTTTCTTCAAATGCTGTCACTAAATCAGAGCCGATTTCTTCAACTTTATCTACTAATTTTGTAGTCAGAGGTTCATGCTTTTTCTCACGCTGAGAAGCATCCAAATTGAGATATGATGATTGCTGCTCGAGCAAAGTTTCCTTAACAGACTGGAAGTAAGTGAGAGCCATAATGAACATTTGCCCACCGCGTCCATCAACGATTTCATCGCTGGAAATGAGGTCTAGGCTGTTTCCCTCTGCCGGGAACTGATACATTCGTCTTCGCGCGTCATTCTCAAATTCATGCTCATAACAGTAACTTAATTGATTTTTCATCCAATCCAAATCCGCCTTGCCGAAAGCGCCCGTAGCCAGCAAAGTATCATACAATTTGTCGAGTTTCTCCTTCGAATGAAATTCGAAAAGTTCAGGACTCAAATTCATCGACTTCCTCTGTTCAAATAGTCTCATCCTGTCAACTCTTTGAAGCCTTTGTTGATCTCTATCAACATCCGCTAATTTTTCTTTACGTTTCAATCTTTCACGCTCTCTACTGGAAGCACTAAGTGTTTTTACCTCTTTCTCTCGTCTCTCTCTTGCTGCTTCAGCCTCTTCTTTCTCTCTTGCCTCTAATGGCGCTCCGGGCGCTGCACCGGGCGCTGCCCCAGGCGCTGCTCCGGGCACTGCTCCAGGCACTGCCCCAGGCGCTGCTCCAGGAGTCAGATCCTCGAACACAACTCGATTCTCCTTGAACAAATTCTTGAAAAATTCAAAGGGATTGAAATTCATTTTGGACATAGTTTTGGTATTTATTTTTTAAATTTATCATGAAAGTATACCCCATTTCGGGAAAAAACTCAATACTATATATACAATAAACCCAAATTTTGCCAAATGTATTTTGCAGTAGAGGATTTCGTGGGAAATTCATTGCTAAAACCATCCTCCCCTGATAGGATTTCAAACGTTAGAGGTCTCCTTGTAACCAAATTTTATGAAATACGAACTAAAACGATTGCCAAAATCAGAAGTGAAGCTAACGATAGAGGTAACAGTCGAGGAACTTCAAAGACACAAAGAAAAAGCTGCAGAAGACATCTCGAAAGAGGTCAAAATCTCAGGATTTAGACCTGGACACGCTCCACTCCATATTCTCGAACAATACGTCGACAAAAAACAAATTCTCGCGCACGCATATGAGATAGCGGTCCAAATGAGCTACGCAGAAGCGGTGGTCAAAGAGAAACTGCAGATTGTTTCACGCCCGAAGATCAAATTTATCTCTGATACGACGAAGGACGGTGAACCTTTGAAATTTGAAGCCGAAGTCGCGGTTCTCCCGGAAGTGAAGATCAAAGGGCACAAAGACATTAAAATCTCCAAAGAAGAAGTGAAAGTCACGGAAAAAGAAATCGACGAAGTGATCGAAGATCTTAAAAAGCATTACACGGAGTGGAAGGACGTTGATCGTCCGGTAAAGAAAGGGGATAGAGTGGAGGTCGATTTTGAAGGCTTCGAACCAAGCGCGCCCGAAGGGCAGCGCCATGCAGCTCACGAGCCCGAAGCCGCCAAACCCGGCAAAGCCGCCATCCCCGCCGATCTTAAACCCATTCCAAGCACTGCTTCGAAGAATCATCCGGTCATTGTCGGCGAAAATACGATGGTTCCGGGCTTCGAGGAGGAGATTGTCGGCATGAAAAAAGACGAGAAAAAAGAATTCACACTCGCTTTCCCCAAGGACTATCACAAAAAAGATTTTCAGAACAAAAAAGTCCTTTTTAAGCTCGAATTAAAACGCATAGAAGAAGGAATCGCCACGGAACTCAACGAAACCTTGATTGAAAAAATCACCGGACAAAAAATGTCAGTCGAGGAATTCAAAAAAGACGTAAAACGCAACATTGAAGCCCAAAAAACGCAAAAAGCCGAGCAAGACAGAGAAAATAAATACATTGAAGAACTCCTTAAAAAAGTCGAAGTTGAAGTTCCCGAAGCGCTGATCGATGAAGAATTGGATTTTATCATCAAAGACATGGAGGATGACCTAATGCGTCGCGGATTACCATTCGACAAATTTCTCGAGCACACGAAAATGACCGTGGAACGCCTCAGAGAAAAGTACAAAAAAGAAGCTGAAAAACGGATCAAAACCCGCCTCGCGATCACGCACATAATCGACGAAGAAAAGATTGCTGTAACAGATGAAGAAGTCGAGAAAGAGGTCGCGAAAATCGTCGAATTATATCCCGAAGATCAAAGGAAAAAAATCAGAGACGGAATTTACACCGACAAAGAAAATTTCAAGATCAAAAATCGACTACTTATAAGGAAGTTTTTCGACCTGGCTTTCGCATAGAGTGGTGTCTCCGGGGCTACGATTCTCCCGGGGAAATCGCCCAACCTGTAAACTCTAACCTGCAAACTTTTCCCCGGGGAAATCCGGGTGTTTTTCCCCGGGGAAATCGCCCAACCTGTAAACTCCAACCTGCAAACTTTTCCTCGGGGAAAAAAACGCATCCCGGGATAACATTCCGGGGTAGAAAAGTTCCAGGTTGGAAAAACGCATCCCGGGATAACATTCCCCGCCGAAAAATCCATTTGCATTTTAAAATGAAAGTGTATACATTTTGTGTGCTGAGTACTTTTTGTATTCATGCTTGAGGCACTAAGGGCGCTTCAAAAATCACGTTTTGGAAAAATTTCGGGAAAAATTTCGGGGCAATGATTTTAGAACAATGTTAAAAAGGCTTTTTACATCGAACACACGTATCAAGCTGCTCAAAATATTTCTGTTAAATCCGAACGAGGAGCATTACATACGACAACTCACACGAGATCTCGACGAGCAGATCAACTCGATTCGCCGAGAGCTGGATAATCTCAAAAGGACGGGCCTGCTTCGATCAAAAATGAAGTTTAGAAAAAAATACTACTATGTAAATCAAAATTTCATTTTCTTCAACGAATTGCGATCAATAATTCAAAAAAGTGAAAGCGCAATAACCGAAATTGCGAAAAAAATCGAATCGTTTGGAGATATTAAAATATTAGTCTTTTCAGGCATTTTCATTGATAAAGAAACGGCCGTTGATCTCCTAATCGTGGGAACAATCGACAGGGAAAAATTAACGGATTATTTAAATAATCAACTGCCGCTTAAACGCCCGGTCAAATTCACGGTCATGAGCGCAGAGGACTTCACGTACAGAATAAAATGCAAAGATAAATTCGTTTCCGACATCGTAAAAGATCCGGACAATATAATCCCGATAAAAAAGCTTGATATTGATTAAACGATTAAGTATACTCCCACTCGATATTTTCGGTAATTCATTGATATGTCAAATCTAATACTACAAGAATTTCAGAAGAAAAATCTGAAAAAGGTTCCGGCCCTGGAAGCGGGAATGACCGTTCGTGTTCACCAGAAGATCAAAGAAGGTGAAAAAGAAAGAATCCAAATTTTTGAAGGGTTGGTTATCAAGGTTTCTCATGGACATGCGGTGGATAAAACTTTCATGGTTAGAAGGGTTGTGGAAGGGGTTGGCGTGGAGAAAATTTTCGCCCTTTATTCTCCAAATATCCAAAAGATCGAAATCACGAAAAAGTCAAAAGTACGCCGGGCAAAACTTTATTACATGAGGAATAGATTCGGTAAGTCAGCCCGTCTAAAAGGACGATTACTTACAGATGAAGAAAAAGATAAAGAGATGGAAGAATCGGCCGCAGAGTTGGCAAAACAAGTTGAGGCCGAAGAAGCGAGAAAAAAAGCTGAAGAAGCCAAAGCCGGGGGGGAAACTCCGGAAACTCCAGCCGAGACCCCAACCGAAGAAAAATAAATTTTTATGAAGGCCCCTCATTCAACCAAACCTTTGCCTAAAACGAAAAAGGGTTTTTTCGTGGCCGGTGTTGATGAAGCGGGAAGAGGTCCGTGGGCCGGTCCTCTGATTGCGGCCGCGGTAATCCTGAAGCCACAACAAAAACTCCCCGGTCTCAATGATTCGAAAAAACTTTCAAGCCTAAAAAGAGAACGTTTTTACGAAAAAATCACAAAAAGTTGTATTTCATACGCGGTAGGGGAGGTTTCGAACGATTTTATAGATCAATATGGGCTCACGAAAGCATGTCAGGAAGTGAACATATTGGCGTTAAAACAGCTCAGACCGCAGCCGAATTACGTTTTATTCGATGGTAGAGACAAGCAAACAACAAAAATCCCGCATAAAACGATAATAAAAGGGGATACATTTGTCCGCGAAATAATGGCGGCATCGATTATCGCAAAAGTAACGAGGGATAGAAAAATGCTGGAATTTGCGAGAAAATACCCGGCCTATCAATTTGAAAAACATAAAGGCTATGGAACGCGTCTGCATCAAGCTCTACTAAATCGTCACAAACCTTGCGCGATTCATCGGAAAAGTTATACTCCAATTAATGAAAATAATAATCATCGGCAACTACGGCGCAAACAACCTCGGGGATGAATTGATCTTGGAAGGACTCCTGAAAACAATCCGTAAAATCAAACCAGCCGCGGACATCGTGGTACTATCGGCAGATCCTAAAAAAACAAAGGAAAAATTCGAAGTAAGATCGGTTTTGAAATTCCCGGCAGGCCTAAGAACGTTTTTCAAATACATACTTTTCGGACATTGCTGGAAAACAATAAAAGAAGTCAGGAATTGCGATTTCGTTATCGTCGGTGGCGGAGGATTATTCGACGATACAAGATTCAAAGCAATATGGATTTGGACCGTGCAAACAGCCATAGCATACATCCTCAGACGCAAAGTTATTATGTATGGTCAAAGCATAAAACCCTTAAAATCAAGGCTCGCACAAAAAATAGTAAAAAGACTCTTCAAAAAAGCGGTTTTTATAGCCGTGCGAGACGAAGATTCAAAGGAAGTCCTCAAAACTCTGCTAAAAGGAGGTCAAATTTATACAATGCCCGACCTCATTTTCAATCTGGAACCGAAGTTCGAGCAAGCAAAAGAAAACAAGATATTGATTTGTATGAGAGACCACACCGGTAAGCCGAAAGATTTCGATAAAAACGTAACGGTATTTTTAAATCATTTACTCCACGAAGATAAAAATTTTAAAATAGAATTTTTCCCTTTTCAAAAAGGATCTGACGAAAAATACCACTCATCATTAATAGAAAAAATAACGGATAAGGACAGAACGCTCAAACACGAATACACGGACGAAAGACACAAAGTGGAAAGCCTCTTCACGGAATCCAAGCTCATATTCGGAGTAAGGCTGCACAGTATTTTGATGGCAATAAACACGGGAACACCTTTCATTGCCATAAACTACAATCCAAAAGTAAAAAATATTTTAAAAACGCTGAATCTCGGGCAATTCGTGCTGGACCCAAAAGACGTAACCCCGCAAACATTACTTTCACTATATGAGAGGATAATGGGAGAAGAAAACAAAATTCGAATAAAACTTAGAGAAGTGAAGCATTCACAAGCTCAAAAACATCTGTTAATAGAAGAAAAACTCAAAAGCTTCCTGGAAAGCCGCGATTAGGTTCCCAGGATTGCGATTCACGCTAAATCAACTTGTTTTCCATCAAATACTTGCGCGAAGTTTTTGAATTACGCTCTGCATTGCGCTCTGAATTACGCTCGTTTGCGTCGCGCTCATGATCATCGATTTTTCTCTGTTCTCTATCTGAAAGATCCAGTTTTTCGTCGATGTATCTTAATTCGCTTTTCTGAACAAGCTGAGAAGCTTCAAGCAAACTATCAAACGACTCGCCACAGTCTCCCCAAAACCCTTCTAAAATTTCGTAAGATAACGTACCCTGTTCAACGTAGAAGTTGTTTACGTCGGTAATCTCCAGTTCTCCTCTATTGGAGGGCTTTAGCCCTCTTATAATGTCAAAGATTTGGTAGTCGTACATGTATACGCCGGTGACGGCAAAAGGAGAATCAGGCTTTTTTGGCTTTTCTGTGATTCTTACAATTTTATTCCCGCTGATCGTGGGCACGCCATAACTTTCTGGTCTTCCAATTTTTTTAATGAAAATTTTGGCTCCCTTCGATTGAAGATCAAAGTTAGCCGCAGCTTGAGAAATATCATCCTGAATAACATTATCTCCAAGTATAACGCATATCTTTTCTCCACCCACAAATCTTTCCGCCAATCCCAACGCGTGAGCGATTCCTCCAGCGTCTTCTTGTACTTCATACGACAAGCGCACGCCGAGGTGGCTCCCGGAACCAAGCAACTCCAGGAAATGGCCGGCATGTCCTTTGCCGGAAATTATCAAAATATCCCTGATACCAGCGCGTTTTAAAGCGAATAGGGGATAGTAAACCATCGGTTTACTGTAAACGTTAAGAAGGTGTTTATTCGTCACCTTGGTCAACGGATAGAGCCGACTGCCTGTTCCCCCAGCCAAAACAATACCTTTCATACTGGAAACTTAACATCAGATTGAAGATTTGTAAAGCGAAGTGGTGTGCGAATTGATCCCGGAATTCTATCCCGGGAAGCATTTTTTGAACCTGGAGTTTTTCTATCCCGGGAAATCTTCCCGGGATGCATTTTTTGAACCTGAGGATTTTCTATCCCGGGATCCATTATAACATCTTCAAATATTCCCCCAACGCCTCATCCCACTTCCTCATTTTCGGCAGTTTTGTATTGACCAATATCGAATTTTTCGGTCTCTGCGCAGCAGTTCTGTATTGCGCTGTGGAAATCCGTCCGACCTCGACACGAAGTTCAGCCAATTCAAAAATTCTAACAGCAAATTCATACCAACTGCAAAATCCGTCTCCAGTTAGATGGTAAATCCCAAAATTAGGCAAATGATTAGGCGAATGATCCGGAAATTTCATCAAAAACTCATCAATCACGGCGCGGACTAGATCGGCAGTATAAGTGGGGGAGCCAAATTGGTCACAAACGACATTCAAACCCTCTCTCTCCCCACGTAAAACTTCACCACCAAGCCGAAGCATCGTATCAACAAAATTCCCGCCGCCGCTGCCGCCAACGTCACCACCGCCGCTGCCGCCACCAGCACCGGCCGGACGAGATGGGCGAGGCCCGTAAAGCCAAGATGTTCTCACTATAAAAAATCGAGCCATTTCCTTCTGAATAAATTCCTCGGCTTTGAATTTTGTTTCACCATAAACATTCAAAGGATTGGGCATCGCGTCCTCCTTATAACCGCCATCTGAAACATCCTTATGCCCGTCAAAAACATAGTCAGTACTGAAATGAATCAAAATAGCTCCGTGCTTATCGCAGAGCGAAGCGATGTTCTTAACCGCCGCAGCATTCAAAGCAAAAGCTTCTTTCTTCTCGAACTCCGCCTCATCAACATTCGTATATCCGGTACAATTCACAACAACATCCGGCAAAACAGCGTCAAAAATTCCGCTCATAGCACGCGAATCGGTTACATCAAGATCATCCCGATCAAGCGCCACAACTTCAAAGCCGCCAGCCAAGCTGCCCCCCAAGCCGCCCAATTGTTTTTCGAACTGGCTTCCAAGCATTCCATTTTTGCCCAAAAGTAAAACTTTCATGATTTAACAAATAAAAGTACAATTCCAATCACGATAACTCCAATTCCAACGTACTGTAAAAGCCCGATTTGCTCCTTGAAATACAAAACTCCCAGCGAAGTTGCGGCAATCGTCGAAACCGCGATCCAAAGAATATTAACGATCGCCATCCCCTCATGCTTCAAAGACAAACTGAAAAACACACCGGAAACCGCCCAAGCAAGCGAACATAACAGAATAAAAAACCACTTATCGGTAAGCGAATACATCTTCCCAAAATAGACCGCGAAAAGATCGAAAACTTCTATCAGAAACACGTAAAATGCCAGCATCATAAGCCTAAAATTATGACTTCAAGAATTTAAGAACTTCTTTTACAACGTTCGCCGTTTTGACGCTCTTCGGAGCTGAACCTGTTTTCCGCTCTTTCCATTCAACTCCTCCGGCTTCAAGAGACCTTTTGCTAACAACTAATCGCAGTGGAATCCCTATTAAATCAGCATCATTGAGCTTAACTCCAGCGGATTCATCGCGATCGTCGTACAAAACCTCGACACTTTCACCGGCTAAATCTTTATACAATTTCTCGGCGGCATCCGTGACGATTTCGTCCGCGCCCAAAGAAACAATATGTACCAAATAAGGCGCAACACTTTTTGGCCAAATAATTCCTTTTTCATCATGACTCACCTCAACTATAGTTCCGACAAGACGCGTATTCCCGATTCCATAACATCCCATAATTACAGGTTGAGATTTACCGTCCGGCCCAGAAACGCTAAAGCCAATATCATCGGTATATCTCGTTCCAAGTTTGAAAATATTTCCGGCCTCAACGGCTTTCATTTCCTTCAAAGTCTTGCCGCATGTCTTGCATTTGAAACTGCCCTTAACTTCAAGAAAATCCGCAAAATCTTTAACGGTAAAATCACGGGCCAAATTGACGTTAACTAAATCTTTATCAAGCTTGTTCGCGCCTGTCACGAAATTCTTAACATTTTTAATTGAATGATCAGCGACAAAACTTAAACCGGCTTTTTTAGGTGGATTAACAGGGGAAATGAAGCCTTGGACCAACCCAGCACGTCGCAAAATTTCGGGACTTACAGCCCTAAGTTTTTTGCCAAAATATCTCTCCAACTTGCATTCATTCACACCCAAATCCCCTCTGATACAAACGCCGACAAGCCCCGCCCCTTCAACTTCGTAAACAACAGTCTTCAAAATTTTCCACTCAGGCACATCATGCGCTTTTGCATTGGCGGCAACGGTAAAGCCGCGTTTAACCGCAACTTCTTTCATCGGCTCTTCTTTTTCTTTGGGCTGATCGGGATCCTCAACTTTTCCCTCAGCAATTTCAAGATTCTGCGCTGTTCCACATTTCTCACAAAGGATAATTGTATCTTCTCCAGCAGGGGTCTCAACTGAAAACTCATGCGTGATTTTATCTGTAAAAGCGCCTCCGCCTGCTTCAATTACATACGCCTTAAGCCCGCATCGTTCGTAAACGCGCAAATAAGCATCCTTCGCCCGCTCGTAATATTTATTCAAGTCATCATCGGTCGTGTGGAAGCTGTACATATCCTTCATCCCAAACTCACGACCGCGAATAAGCCCGGATTTTGCCCTTGGCTCATCGCGAAACTTAGCCTGAATCTGATATACGGATAAAGGAAGATCTTTGTATGATTGGACATATTTTTTCACAAGTGGAGTAACGATCTCCTCATGACTCGGCCCAAGCACAAATTCCTGATCGTCAGTTCCCTTGGTTCTATAGAGAACATCATCCATTGTTTGATCGCGTCCGGTATCCTTCCAAACCTGGCGGGAATGCAGCACCGGCATAATAATTTCCTGTCCGTCGACGGCATCCATTTCTTCGCGAATAATCTGATTTACCTTCTTTAAAACGCGCACTCCAAGAGGTAGAAAATTGTAGACTCCGGCCGATTGCTTCTCCACAAAACCAGCTTGAGTCAAGAGTCGGGCGTTGACGCTATCTGCGTCATGTGGAGCGGTGTGACGAGTCTTACCGAACAATTTTGAGTATTTCATGATCCAAATATAGCAGGATAGGAAAAAAGTGTAAACTAGCGACTGGCCTTAAGCGGTTCCTTACTTATTACCCGATGTTTCCTCTCAACCAGTCTCTCGGTAAGTCTACGCACCCATTCTCCATGCTCCTGATACCAGTCGAAGGTTTTTGCAATTCCCTCTTTGAAAGTAACAGAGGGCTTCCAGCCTAATTCCTTCTGTAATTTCGATGAATCGATCGCATAGCGACGATCGTGTGCTCGGCGATCATCAACGTAAGTAATCAAACTTTCGTCCTTGCCCAAAAACTCCAAAAGAATTTTAGTAATCTCAAGATTTGTCTTCTCATTATTTCCACCGACATTGTAAACCTCGCCAAGCCGACCGTCAGAGCAAATCACATCAATCGCCCTGCAATGGTCGATCACATACAACCAATCTCTAACATTAAGTCCATCTCCATACACCGGCACCGGCCGTCCTTCCGAAATCAATTTGAAGAAATAGGGGATTAACTTTTCGGGGAATTGATAAGGTCCGTAATTATTGCTGCACCTGCTTATCGTAACCGGCATCTGGTAAGTCTCGAAATAAGACCGCACGAGCAAATCCGCCGAGGCCTTCGTTGCCGCATACGGACAATTCGGCGCAATCGAAGTCTTCTCCGTGAAAAAATCCTTACTCCCAATTCCCAGATCTCCGTAAACTTCGTCCGTAGAAATCTGGTGATAGCGCGCGACCGCAGTGTCGCGCGCAGCCTCTAATAAATTATGAGTTCCAACAACATTCGTCATAACGAACACGCTCGGCTCTTCGATCGACCTGTCAACGTGCGTCTCAGCCGCAAAATTCAAAACCAAATCAAATTTCTCAGTCTCAAAAAGCGCTTCAATAAACTTCTTGTCAGCAATGTCGCCTTGAACGAACCGAAACCGATCTTCACGTGGCGAACCCGGCCCGCACTTCGCAAGTAAGTCGCTCAAATTATCGAGGTTCCCAGCATAAGTAAGCTTATCAAGAACAACGATCTGATCGTCAGGGTACTTATCGAAATAGTAGTGAGCATAATTGCTCCCGATAAATCCAGCGCCGCCTGTTATTAAGACTTTTTTCGCCATTCTATAAATTCATTTAAGTCATAAATATAATCCTTGGGGTCGTAGTTTACTGAAGAAACGGCCAAAAGTACAGTACCAGGTTCAAATTCATAGAAATCGCGGTAATAATCGCCCTCCATCAAAACGCCTTCGGAAGGTCCACGGAGTTCAAACGAAACCCAATCTGTAGACGCGTTAGCGTCGCGAGCGCTAGCGAGCTTCTTGCCGCTAACTCCCCCATCATGGAATCTGCACTTCACCGCTCCCTTCTGGCAAATATAGATTTTTTTCTCGCCCTTGACACAGTGTCCGCCACGAGATCCTTTAACATCAGTTAAATAATAAATCCGCTTAACCGGCCAATCTACAAAATCCTTAAGCTCCACGGGCGTTAAGCTCCCACTCTCATCCGTAAAAGTTTTTAATGTAATTTTTTCAAGCCTCATCAGCTTAAAAGTTAAGCGATTTTAGCCTTATCATCCCCATCTCCGGTCTCGTTCTTGGTCCCAGCCTTGTCCTCAACCACATTCCTAACTTCACCCAAAGCCCTGTGTTTCTTCTCTACCACATAAGCTTCAAAAATATCGCCTTCCTGAAGACGAATTTTGCCGGAATATTTGATGCCACACTCCTCGCCTTCGACAACTTCATTCACAGCATTTTCGCCTCTCTGCAAAGAAAGAAGATGAGCATCCTGCTCGATAACAGCTTTGTCGCGCACAACGCGCAACTTGGCACTCTTAGGCACGCGCCCCTCCTTAACTTTACATCCAACAATCATCTCTTTTTTCTTGGTCAAGAAAATTTTTGCAACTTCCAATTTTCCAAGCTCAAGAACCACGGTATCAGGTTCAAGTAATCCGCTCAAAAGCTTCTTAACATCATCAATCAATTCGTAAATAATTTTATAACTTCTAACCTCAACGCCTTCACGATCGGCAGTTTCCTTGACGTGGGGAGAATCAAAAACAACATGAAATCCGACCACAAACCCCTGGCTTGCACTCGCCATCATAACGTCGGATTCATTGATCGCTCCGACTCCGCTATGAATAATCTTCAAAGCAACATCCTCATCCTTGATTTTGGCGAGAGCCCCCTTAATTGCCTCAAGAGAACCCTTCATGTCGGCCTTCAGAACGATCTTAAGGAGCTTGTTCGATTGAACACTACTGATCAACTGATTCAAAGCTGAAGATGTCGATGATTTCTGAGTGGACAACAGAGTATCAATTTCCTTTGATTTATGCTTTACAGCTTTTTCATCGTGCATAACCTGCAAAATATCGCCGCTCAAGGGGGTAATCTCAAGCCCGGCAATCTTAACAGGCGCAGAAGGCAGAGCCTTCTGAATTCTCTTTCCGCTGGAATCGAGCATTACCTTTACTCTTCCAAAAGTCGAACCGACTATGAAATTATCGCCAAGCTTTAAAGTACCCGTATTAACCAAAACGGTCGCAACAGGCCCAAGACGATTATCGAGATCAGCCTCAATTACGGTTGCTATGGCCTCACGATCCGGATTGGCTTTCAAGGGTTCCATATCGGCAACCAGCAAAATCATATCAAGTAAATTATCAATTCCTTCCTTTTTTAAAGCCGAAATTTGCACAGTAATCGTTTTTCCGCCCCAATCATCAGGCTGCAATCCCTGTTCGGAAAGCTCTCCTTTAACTCTATCAACATTGGCAGCAGGCTTATCGATCTTATTTATAGCCACAATAATCGGAACTTTCGCTTCACGGGCGTGATTAATAGCTTCAATCGTCTGAGGCTTGATCCCTTCATCGGCAGCGACAACTAATATGGCTATATCGGTTACTTTCGCGCCTCGTGCTCGCATTTCAGTAAAGGCCTCATGTCCCGGAGTGTCCAAGAAAGTAATCAATCTCCCTCTCTTTTCAACCTGATAGGCGCCAATATGCTGTGTTATTCCGCCGGATTCGCCTTCGACCACATGTGTTTCACGAATGGCATCCAATAATTTCGTCTTCCCATGGTCGACATGTCCCATCACGACAACAACCGGAGGACGGATTTTCAGAACACTTTCATCTTCTTCCTTCAACAATTTGCTAATATCTCTTTCCAAAATTTCACCGGCGCTCGCGGATCCGTGGCGCTTCTTAACCTGAATTCCGAGATCTGCGGAAACAATCAAAACAGTCTCGAAATCGATCTGCTGATTGATATTCGCCAAGATTCCATTTTTCATTAACACACCAATAATTTTCGCAACACTAATACCGGTTTTTTCAGCCAACTCCTTGACTGAAATCACATCAGGAATCTCAACTGCTCCAGAAATATCAGAAGCTATCCGCGGAGTTGCATGAACAACTTCCTCTTTTCTCGTTTTTTTCTTATCTTCCTTGCCGGCCATTTTTTTCCTCTGGCTTTTAACAATTTCCTTTTCCCGTTCTTGATGGATAAGTTCGTCGTAAACTTCGGCGACATCCATGTCTTCGGTGCTTGCTGCGACGCTTTCCACAGCCACGACCAACTCAGCAACCTCGTCATCAACGGTTTTTACCGTGCTTTTCACGCCAAACCCAAGCTCATCGAGCTTTGCTCTCAACTCTTTTGAGGTCAGGTCTAATTGTTTCGCTAAATCTGTAAGCTTCATAAGCGGACATAGTCTAAGCAAACACTCCCCAGAAGTAAAGGCTAAACAGCCGGCTCTTCATCTCCAACTGAATCTTCAGCCGATGCACTCGGCAAGGCCGCCAACCCATCGTCATTCCCCCCGCCGGCAACCTGAAGTAATTTATCATTTAATCTTTCAAGACGCTTTTCGGAATTCTCATAACTGCCGCGCGCCCTGCCTAAATGCGTCCCAACAAGCTCGTAATCCTTGCTGAATCTCCCAAATTCAGTCCTCAAACGCGACAACCCGTTGAAAATCTCTTTCGCGCTCTTTTCAATCTGCATTCCGCGAAGTCCGATCAAAACAGTATGGAGATAAATATTCATACTATTCGGCGAAACAGGGATGACATGCTTATCCAAACCATATTGGCTGATAGAGTCCCCACTGTCATCCTTGATAATAGTTTCGTAATATACGTTCTCAGCCGGAATATACATCAAAGCAAAATCAAAAGTCCCTTCATCGGGAAGGATGTACTTCTTCGAAATTGAGTCGATGTGCTTTTTGACGTCGGTCACAAACAACTTTCGAATCTTTTCTTTCTCTTTTTCGTCTTTTTCCTCGATCATTTTCTTGAAATTCTCAAGAGGAAATTTCGCGTCCACAGGCACGAGCTGATTGTCCCTCAAGTGAATTACGGCATCCACAACTTCTCCGCTCTTAAACCTGTATTGAAGGGTATATTGATCTTTCGAAAAAATTTGAGACAAAAGTTCCTGCAAAAACAACTCTCCGAGACCTCCGCGAAGTTTCGGCGTGCGCAAAATATCCTGTAAACTGGTTAGATCTTTGGCCAAATCATACACGCGCTTATTCGACTCTTCCATCTTCGCGAGATGAGCGGTTACATCCTTGATAACCTTCCCGGCATTATCGAGCCTTTCTCCGACGCTTCGATGCTGTCTTTCAAGCATTTCGGAATTCTCTTTCAGCCTGGCGTTGACCTGTCCCGTCACGGAATTTAATTGAGCCAACACAGTTTTGGTAACCGAATTCAAGTTCTCGGTCATATTTTGGTTCAACACGTCGAGTCTGCCGGAAATACTAGAAACACTAGAAGCGTCGGAAGAAGAATCCTTCTTAAAATACAAAAAAGCCACAATTATTATCGCGGCCGCAACTATCCCGACAATCAGTATGATTTCCATATTCCGTTAATTAAATGCTGTACCGTCAAGATAAATAATATACTTGAAATTTGCAAGAACCAATTTTTAAAGTAAAATTCATAAGCGGCGACGGGAATCAGTCGCGAAATTTATTTAATTAAACCCATTTCTTATGAAAACATCAGTAAAAGTTTTAATAGTAATACTGCTAGCGGGGATCGTAGCAGGTTTTGCGGTAATTCAGATCAAAAACAAAGAGTTGGTCGAGGGTAAAATCATTGGAGACGAAAACGCCGAAGAAAGTCTTCCCCCGGATCTAAAGCCTTCAATCGAATCACTTGGAGCGGACGAAAATGGGAGCCTAAGAGTAAGAGTCAGTATGGAGAACATAGGAAAAGGCCCTGTTTTCGGAGACACACTTTACAGCTACGCCCTCTACATCAACGATCAATTGGTGCTCACAAATACGGACAGTTACGTTCAGATGAATCCGGGCGATAAATTCAGTTTCATCTACCCAATCGACAAGGAAGTCTACACATACGAAAACACCGGCTCGGTCAAAATTGTTGTGGACGAGGAAGACAAAGTTGAAGAATCAGACGAGGAGAATAATATGGCAGCTGCAACATACGAACTTTAGGGAGCGTCTTTAAACAGCCGGGCATATCAGCCGATAATCGCAGAACTGACATTGAAATCCCGGTGTGGGCGCAAAATCCGACTCCTTCATTTGCTGGACGTACGCGAGTACGTCCTCTCTCACGCTATCCAATTCGTCGTATCCTTTTGACATAGTCATGGATAATTTTCGCCCATCTTCGAGATAATATAAGCTGAGTTTTGAAACATTAACGCTTAAAACATCCCTGCAAGCGAGAGCATATAAATAAAGCTGCAACTTATTTTCTTTACTCAATTGCTCACTACCTCGCCCGGTTTTATAATCAATTACTTCGTAAGAACCATCAGGCAGTTTATCAATGCGGTCGATTCGCCCAGTCAACATGTATTCTCCGATTTTCAAATTAAAATCCTTCTCTATAAATGCCGGAATAATCCATGGATTGCTGTTGTCATTATAAAAACCCTCCAGCATTTTAACTCCCCGCTCTTTTCTGGTTTTTTCATGTTCTTTGTTCTCGTACCCACCCTTAATCCAATGACTTTCGTACAGATCCTTGAGTAAATTCAAAGTCGCCCTTCTCTCATCCGTCATCAAAACCCTGTAAAAATCCTTCAAAGTTTCATGCACGCTAGATCCAAAATTGGCAGCGTGATGGGGAGGAGTCGGCACATTTAAAACGTAACGATACCCATACTTCAAAGGACACGTTTTGAAGGTATCAATCTGGGAATAGCTTAATTGCTTCTTCAAAACCCAATCCTTTGGAGCCGTAGAGATGGGCATGGCGGTTTTTGCCGCCGGACCGCCCGCCGCCAAACCGTCAACCGCAAAACTATCACCCTTAACTTCTGTGATAAGCTTGCTCTCGGCAATCTCGTCCAGAAACTGCGACCTCTTCCACTTCTTAGGTCCGGAATATTTATCGCTATAAGTTAAAATCAATTTTTTCTTTGCGCGCGTCAGCGCGACGTAAAAAAGTCTTCGTTCTTCTTCGATGTGGAAATCTCCCTCCGGGAAAATTTCTTTCGTAAGTTCAATCGGAATATGCAACGGATCTTTTTTATTTAAAATAGGGAAACGGCCATTTACCAAATTGACAACAAAAACAGTATCAAA
Organism: Candidatus Altimarinota bacterium; assembly: GCA_041648305.1. Taxonomy (GTDB): domain Bacteria; phylum Patescibacteriota; class Gracilibacteria; order UBA1369; family LOWO2-01-FULL-3; genus JABILX01. The sequence continues at coordinate 38,481 of JBAZPI010000001.1, forward strand.
CTCCAATCCCTTGGCTCCATGAGCCGTCAAAATCTGTACCGCATCAAAATCGCTCGCCGCACTTTCCGATTCCTCAGCCAGAGGAATTCCGGACTCTTCAACGGATCTTAAAAACCCTGCGAACCCGACCACGGAATTATCTTCATTAACCTTTTCAAACTGCCAGACGATCTTAGAAAAACCGGTTAGATTTTCCATCTTTTGCTGATGTTCAAGATCGAATTTCTCACTCAACGCGTTCAAATATCCGGACTCGGTTAGAAAATAACCAATAACCTCGGAAGCGGCATGATTTTTAGAATACTCAACAACCTTACCCATTAAATTCAAAAAAGAAGTTATGGCGCTTTCCATCCCGGGCAAAACATCTCCATCTCTAAACCGCTCAAGAATATTCCCAATATGATTATTGGAAGCCTTAGCGTTGTTTAAAATATTCAAAATCTCACTCATGCCAATCCCAAAAATAGGCATCTTAAGTAATCTCATCCACGCGACATCATCGCCAAAATCCGAAATAGCCCTGACCAAAGCGACAACATCTTTTATTTCTTCAAGAGAAAGAAGCCCCTTCGGCGTTTTTATTTGGAAGGGGATTCCGGCCTTTTTCAATTCTTCGGCGAAAGGCAACGCGTGTGCATTTGCACGGACCAGAACAGCAATCTCCCGATAGGTAGGTGCTCCAGGGTCACGAGCGTCACCCTTAACATGCTCCTTTATCTTCTTCACAACAAATCTAATCTCATCCGCATAATTCTCAAAATGAACAGCCTCGATTGGTAGACTCTTGCCATTTTCCTGGCTCTTCAAATCTTTGGGAATTTTCTCCCTATATTCGAGTCTATCCGGATCGTTGAATTTAATGAATGCGTGCGACGCGTCCAAAATATTCTGCGTCGATCTGTAATTTTCGGTCAGGACAATTTTCTTCGCCTCAGGGAACTGCTTTTGAAATTGCAAAATATTGGACAACGACGCGCCTCTCCATCTGAAAATGCTTTGATCGTCGTCGCCAACCACACAAACATTCTGTTGGTGGCCACTTTCGGCCCTGCCAGCCCCATCCGCCTCTCCGGCGAGCATAAGTAGCAATTTGAATTGCGCATAATTCGTATCCTGAAACTCATCGACCATAATATACTTAAATCTCTCTTGATAATGCTTCAAAACACTCGGTCGTTCATCAAACAACTTCAAGACGTAGTAAGACAAATCTCCAAAATCCAAAAAGTTCTCGGCCAACATAAGCTCTTGATAGCGTTTGTATGCCTTTGCGGCCTCCATGATCTTCCTCACTTCTTCCATTTCAATCCCAAGAACAGATTTCTTATCAATTTTTATCTGCGCTGATAGCTTCGTTTTCTCCATCAATTCCGCGAGTTTCCCATCGGCGTATTTAACGTACTCATCCGGTGAGATAAATTCCTCTTTGATTCTGCTGAAATGCGTGACCAAAACATCAATGAAACTGCCCGGATTCCCAAGTGGCCTAAAATAATCCAATTCAAAATCGAAAAGATGCTTTTTCATGAACATCCACTGCTCGAGTTTCGCAAGAAGCCTGTAATCACGCGAAAGGCCAATCTCATGACCGCTCTCGCGCAAAACTTTTTCGCAAAACCCATGAAACGTTTTGATCCAGACCTCCTCATATCCTAGCGGCATTGCAACATCCACGCGTTCGACCATCTCCTCCGCTGCCTTCTCAGTAAAAGTCAGAGCGAGAATCTCATCGCTCCGTGCGCGCCCGTCCGTAATTAGATTCAAAATTCTCGAAGTAATAACACGCGTTTTCCCTGTTCCCGCCCCGGCTATTATCAAAAGAGGGCCACCAAGGTGTTCGACCGCCGCTTTTTGCTCCTCATTCAGTTCTTTTAAAAAATCGTCCTGCATAATGGAACGATTTTCCGCCCCAAAGCTCAAGATGTCCAGACTTTCAGCTTTCCTGTAAAACGATTCTATTGGCTACTAATCTCGTCCCTCAAAAACATTAAAACTTCATTCTTTAGAACTCCTCTTATTTTGCGGAAACGCTCGGGAGGCAAAAGAGTGTTGAGGTCCTGATCGATTACTGTTTGAGTAACTTTTTTCTCAATAAAATCACTCAAAATCTTTAAGAACTCGGGAGCCGTCTTTCCCGTACGCTCCTCAATTATTTCAGGTTTGTATCGAAAACCTTTCATAAAAAAAGTATGTATATCAAAAATATCACGTCCGGCAATGGATCCGAATTTCTCAAACCGCTCGATAACGGTTACAAGCTTATTCGCGAACATGGAGGAAACGGTCTGGCAATGGATAATACGGTCTATTTCCGTAAATCGGACGGGCTCATACTCATTGTTTTTGGGAGGAGGGAAAGTGATGTCCAACTTCAAAGTATTTCTGCCGCCACCCGCACCCTCATATTTCAGAAAATATTGGGGAACTTTTTTGCTTTGATCCTCGATTTTAAGGTCAAGTTTTTTGAAAATTTTCTCAAGACACACTCTCATCTCCGGCACGACAGCGGAATCGATCAAATCAAAATCAAGATCAATCGAAAATCTGTCGATAATCCCCATCATAGAAGCGCAAGTTCCGCCTTTGAACCTCAGATTCGCTGTCAAAAAAGCGTCATCCGCGATGGCGGATAAAAGTCTGTAAAGCCACGCTTTGTGAACGGAATCGGATTGTTTAGGCAGGATCATAGCGGTGAGGCGTTAAAGGATAACCTATTTTCTTTTGCATTGAACGGATTTTTTGCCAGTCAATCGACCTGTCAAAATGATAATTGGGGTTGAAGTATAACATATCGCAAATCGCACGCTCCACAGTCGCGATTTTCATTCCGTCTCTCAACGAAACCCCCTCTGGATTATAGAGATATTTCTCATCAAGCTGACGGCTCTTAAACTCCTGTCCGCCAATAACAAGCCTCAAAGTTTTTGACCCTACAAATGTAAAATAACCGATACTTTGTAAAATGTATCCTTCCCAACGCAAAACAGTCTCAGTGCTTAAGTAACAAAACTGATGAATGGCTTTCGCCCCAACAAACGCAGGATCGAGCTCGTCAATCGGAACTAACGAATAAAACCCCCTGTAAATTCTATAAAAAAGTCCTTTCTCCACATAACGTTTCAAAGTTACTCTCAGAGTATTTCTATTTTGGATATTCCACAGATTAGCAAGATCATCAATATGAAAAATCTTCTCTCCCTTTTTAGCCAAAAGAGCCACCCTGTGCGCTGTTATGTTGCTTTTTAATGTACCCATGAGTACATTATAACATAACCCATGAGCCTATTGAACAACCCGGGCTTGACAAATCCGCGTATATACAGTACACTTAGAGCCGTAATGACATAACCAGTTCAACTATGCCAGACAGAAGACAAAACGAACAACCGGCAACACCGAAAGAAATAGCGGAAGTCAAATTAGGAGAGATCCCTTTCAGAGCTGAAGACGGCGAAGATGCCCGAAGAGAAACTCTTTTGGCGATGGCGGGACTAATCAATGAAAAATACGGAAAGGCGCTTGGGCCTGCCACAGGTCAAGAGCCGGGAAACTCGGCAATTGCCACCGAACCGGCCGCCGAATCACAGGAAGCATCAGAAAACCCCGAAGCCGCTCTCGCTCGCTACGAAGGCCAATACGACCAATTACCGGGAGAAATACGTTCTCGTTGTACATGGGAAGAGCTTTCATCACGCCTGGCCGCGAAAGAATCTCATTATTTAACCTTGGCAACGGCCATGCAGGACAAAGGTGAACTCGTGTACGTAGACGAGGATGGTAATCCGGTATTCAGAGACGGCGGAGTCGAGCCTGTAATGAAGGGAATGAATTATAACAAGACAAGAGAGATTCTATATGGAAAAGACTATAAAGAAGGCACGGTCCACCATGGTTACGAAATGCCCGATAGCGTAGAGGAATTAAGAAAAATAGAAGAACTTACAGGAAAACCATTTGTGGCAAGTGATAATAGAAAAGAATGGAGATCCTCATGGATGGAAAGTAAGAAAAATGCTTCGTTCGCGCGCTACGCTTATTTCCTTCCGTACGATGGGAGCGTGGACCTCTATGTCGTCAACGTTCCCAGCGATGAGGCTCCGCGCCGCGGTGTCGTGCGCCTGCTAAGGGTCAAGAAAATGGCTTAGACTTTGGTCTTTGTTTTTTCTTTGAATTTTAACTTTGAACTTTGCCCTCCGATTTATCGGAGGGCTTTTGATTTTGAACCCTTTTGCGGTACAATACAGCCAACGGTGAATAGACACCTGCCCATCGATAGGCAAGGCTACCGTAATGTGCTCCTTCACGTATTGAAGGAGCACCATAGCTCTTTAGACCCTTAGGTTTGAGTGAAAGATATTATGCTATAACGCAAAGGCGGTTGCGACCGCCCTTGCAAACGGAAATCTTTCATCAAAAAAATCTTGCTTCGTTCGCGCGCAACGCTAATTTCAATCCGAACAATGGGAACGTGAACATCTATGACGACAACAATCCCAACAATGAGAATCCAAACCGCGGTGTCGTGCGCCTGATAAGGGTCTATTGGCTGTATGTGGATTTAAGCCAGCCGCCGATCATTCTGCCTATTTCGGCCAGTTTTGATTCGAGCTGAAAAATTCTGGTTTCATTAACAAGTTTAAATTCGAGAAAGAGCCTGACTTTCATCATTGTTACCTCAAGGCAGGCACTAGCCTTGATTAGATAGCTTCCTTTCAAAGGTTTCGGTGCGTTTTTTGCCATGACAAGCAATTCGAGTAATTCCAAAATTGAATTTTCGATACTTGCCCCAAGCGAATGAGCCCATCTTTTATTGAGTTTATGATTGATATCGACTACATTCTTATACGCTTCATAAGTTTTGTTTATTATGGGTAGTGAAGTCATAGATACAGGGTTAAGTAATATTTATCACAGTTGGTTTGCCTACAGAAAAGGAAAGAAATCTAGCATCAACTTGGATATTTTCCAATACAATCTCGAAAAAGAATTGGACGGTTTGGCAAAAGATTTAAACGACGGAACGTACAAACATGGTTCATACAAAAAATTTACCGTTTCGGACAACAAAAAGAGAGAAATCTCAGTCGCCACGGTCAGGGATAAAGTTATGCACAGGCTTGTTTACGACTATTTAACAAATATTTTTGATAAGACTTTCATCTACGACGCATGGTCGTGCAGAAAAGGGAAAGGGCTCATGGGCGCGGTCGATAGAACACAAAAATTTATAAAAAAGTATGAAAACGGGTTTGTCTGGAGAGCCGATGTCAAAAAGTTCTTCGACAATGTTGATCACGACATTTTACTCACCACGTTAAAACGAAAAATTAAGGACAAAAAAACTTTCCTATTATTGACCGAAATCATCAAAAGTTTTTCAACAAAAAAAGGCAAAGGTATGCCGATCGGCAATCTGACCAGCCAGATTTTTTCAAACATTTATCTCAACGAACTGGATAGATATATAAAACATAAATTAAAAATCAAAGCATATCTAAGATACGGGGATGATTTCCTGATTTTCGACAACAGTGAAGATTACTTGGAAAAAACAAAAGCGCTCACGGCAAACTTCTTGAGAGATAAATTGAATCTCGAGTTACACGCGAAAAATAATTACATTGTGAAAACAAAACATGGCCTAAAATTTCTGGGCTTGGTCTTGTATCCGGATGAGAGAAGGATTAACAAAAGAAATTGTAAAAAATTGAGATCAAAATTAAACATGAAAAATGTGAGCAGCTACTGGGGAATAGTCAAAAAACACTCCGATATGAAGGCAATTCAAGAATTTCAATGGGAATTGATCGAAAAGATTCGGTAGTCTTAACAATAGAAACTATTTCTCTTCCTCGGTCACAACCTCTGGCTCTTTAACTTCCTCTCCTGAGGCAACCTCTGCCTCCTCCTCGGCCGCCTTTTCTTCTGGGACAACCTCAGCCTCAACCACTGGAGCCTCCTCCTCGTCTGCCTTTTCTTCTGGAACAACCTCAGCCTCAGCTTCAATAGCCTCAGTAGCTGGAGCCTCCTCCTTCTTCTCCTCCTTTGGCTTAGCCGTCAAAGCCTTAATAGAGAGTCCAACTCTGTGTTCATCAGCATCTATCGTAATAATCTTAGCCTTAACTTTGTCGCCAACCTTCAAAATAGCTCCAACATCAATCCCTTCACCATCAGCAATTTCAGTAACATGAATCAATCCATTGATTTCATCATCTAACTTAACGAAAGCTCCAAAAGGAGTAATTCTGCTCACGTCGCACTCTACAATAGTTCCGACTTTATATCTCTTGCTGGCTTCAATCCATGGATCCGGAACAAGTCTCTTCATAGACAGGCTGATCTTGTCATCATCTTTTCCGATAACAAGAATTTCAACTTCGTCTCCGATCTTCGCGAAGTCCGCAGGATCTTTAACATGTCCCCAAGCAATTTCGGATATGTGAACAAGCCCTTCAAGACCTTCAAACGCAACGAAGATACCGAATTTAACGATTCCGCTAACTTTTCCTTTAACTTTTTGTCCAACTTCGAGCTTGCCCAATGATCTTTGGCGAGCTTCCCTTTGAGCGGCGCGTTCTGAAAGAATCATTTTGCCGCCGGTCTCATCCAAATTAATAACTTTTACTTCCAAAGTCATGCCAATCAATTTCTGTAGACGTGAAAGAATCTTCGCGCTGTCAGCACCATCAACACGTGGATAGTGTAGGGGAGCGAGCTGCGAAACAGGGATAAACCCTTTAATTCCATCAATATTGAGCAGAAGTCCGCCCTTATTCGCCTCATTTGGAGATACTTCAATAATTTCATCGGTTTCATAAGCCTTTTTGAATCTATCCCAGGTTTTTTCCTGGCTTGCGCGTCGTAGTGACAGCACGACCAATCCGTCGTCATTTTCCTCTTCCATTACATAAGCGGAAATGCTGTCGCCAACTTGCAGATTTTTAACAGTACCTGAGCTGTCATGAGCTTCCTTGCCGGTTATGACACCGGTTGAAGCTCCACCGAGATCAACTAGTATTTTATTCTTTAAAATGGAACTTACGGTTCCTTCGACTGTACTTCCGGGCTTTGGACACTCGAGCTGAGCAACGCTACCTAATAGCTCGTCCATAACCGTGGAAGCAGTATATTTTGCTTTCCTAGCCATATGACCTTGTTGACAAAGCGTTTTATATTATACAAAGGCTTTTTATAGTAGATGCTGCTTTGTCGTTTAAGTTGCACACCTAAAAAGCAGGGGGATTATATTGATCCGCTCCGCTTTTGTCAAACTTTATTTGCCTTTTCTGTCAGCCTTCACCACATCCACGCCGTCACCCTTTTTCACAACCTTCACAACGTCCCCTTCCTCAAAAGTTCCATCAATCAGTTTTTGCGTCAAAGGATCCTCAACGTAATCCTGAATAGCTCTCCTCACAGGACGGGCTCCAAAAGCAGGGTCGTAGCTTTTCTCCGCAAGAAACTCGAGTCCCCCGGGAGTAAGTTCAATTGTAATTTTCCTGTGTTGAAGACGCTCCTGCAAAAACCCAACATGAAGCTCAACAATCCTTTTAATATGTTCATGTGTAAGAGGATGAAATACCACAATCTTGTCGATACGATTCAAAAACTCAGGTCTGAATTTCTCTTTCAAACTCTGCAAAATATCATCCTTCATAGCTTGATAATCTTTTTCGGCCTCTTTAAGCTCATCGGACTTGACGTTGAATCCCATTGGAGCGGCTTTTTCGGTCAACTTCTCGGCTCCAATATTGGAAGTCATGATAATTATCGTATTTTTGAAATTAACTTTTCGACCCTTTGCGTCAGTCAATTCTCCGTCTTCAAGTATCTGCAATAACAGGTTGAAAACTTCATTATGAGCTTTTTCAATTTCATCGAACAAAATCACGGAATATGGTTTAGTTCTGACGGCTTCTGTAAGCTGCCCACCTTCCTCGTACCCGACATACCCGGCGGTAGCGCCAACCAAACGGGAGGTGTTATGTCTTTCCATGAACTCACTCATATCAATCTTGATAAGAGCGTTCCTGTCGTCATAAATTTCCTCGGCTATAGCCTTAACGAGTTCGGTTTTCCCGACACCGGTCGGCCCCATGAAAATAAACGAGCCAATAGGGCGTTTCTCATCCGAAATTCCAGCCCTTGACCTTCTAATAGCTTTCGCAATAGCGGCGATCGCCTCTTCCTGACCAACAATTCTTTTCTTCAAAGAATCCTCAAGACCCTGAAGTTTTGCAACGTCATCCTTCACCAATTTATTAACAGGAATTCCCGTCATAACGGCAACAACCTTCGCAACATCTTCCTCCGTAATTTTCTTTCTCTTAGAGCGGGGGAGATTAACTTTCTTTTGATCTTCAACCTCTTTCATCACACCCAACTCTTCGTTTCTAAACTCAGCAGCCTTCTCGTAGTCCTGGCGTGAAACGCATTCTTCTTTTTTCTTTACAACAGCTTGAAGTTTTTTCTGCAATTTCTTAATTTTGCTCGAATCAACGCTTGTAGTTTTTATCCTCTTCAACGATGCGGCCTCATCAATCAAATCAATTGCCTTATCAGGCAAAAAACGATCATTAACATATCTCTTCGATAACCTCACGGCGGACTCCAGGGCCTCATCGGTAATTATCAAATTGTGGTGATCTTCGAAAGACTGTTGAAGCCCTCTAAGCATCGCAAGAGTATCTTCATATGGGGGCTCTTCCACCATAACAGGCTGGAACCTCCTCTCCAAAGCGGCATCAGTCTCAACATGCTTGCGGTATTCTTTAGTCGTGGTCGCTCCAATCATCTGGATTTTCCCTCTCGACAAAGCCGGTTTTAGAATATTGGCAGCATCGAGACTTCCCTCGGCGCTACCAGCCCCGATAACAGTATGCAATTCATCAATAAATAAAATAACGTCGTGCTGAGTCGAAGCTTCATCAATAATCTGTTTCAATCTTTCTTCAAACTCGCCTCGATACTTCGTGCCGGCAACAACAGAAGTCATGGACAACGCCAGAATTCTTTTGTCGAGCATATTATCGGGAACTTCTTCTCTAACAATCGCCTGAGCCAAACCCTCGGCAACAGCGGTTTTCCCAACGCCAGGTTCGCCAATCAAAACAGGGTTATTCTTGGTTTTTCTGCACAAAATACTTATCACGCGTTCAATCTCCTTCTTCCTACCGATCACGGGGCTAAGTTTATTTTCTTTGGCCTCTTGAACTATATCGCTTGTGAAGTAATCCAAAGCCGGAGTTTTAGACTGTTTATCGCCTTTATGCTTATGAGCGTCTGTCATTTGATCCTTCTGTATCTGCCCGGCGGCCAAAACCCCATGCAAACCGCTCAAAAACATCTCAAGCGGGTTTGTAGGAGCGGACCTGCCAGGCGGCATTCCGGGCATACCGGGCATTCCGGCCTGCCCTGAAGGTTCAGGACCCCTAGCGCGCTCAAATATTTCAACAACCTGATCTTTGATATCATCAGGATTGATTTTCATGTTTTCCAAAATCACAGTAGCCGCAGTATTCTCCTGAGCAACCAAAGCATAGAGAAGGTGCTCAGTTCCAACAAAACTATGTCCATATTCATGCGCGATCTTCACGGCTTCCTCAATAACGGCCTTAGCATATTCGGATAACCCTCCGGGCTGTCCTTCTTTAATGCTACTTTTCCCGACTCTTCCAACAGATTTCAAAACCAATTCAACGTTCTGAATAGAAACGCCAAAATTAATAAGAACAGAAGCTCCAAGAGAACTCTCCTGAGAAAGTATTCCTATGAGTACATGCTCCGTTCCTACATAACTTTGACCGGCCTCTCTTGCCCGCTCTTGAGCGACGATCAAAGCCTGTTTCGCCTCTTTTGTGAACTTATCAAAATGTCCGTCAATCATATTTATTTTTTTATCAAGTCACTTAATTATACCATAGGGATCTCTCTTAATTCCCCCTTTCAACTTTACAATATTTAGATTAGATGTCCTATTTTAACCTGATTTTCCGCACTCCCTTAGCACTCTGGATTTCAGAGTGCTAGGAACTTTTCGTCAATTACTCTTGAGCTTCCACAAGTTTAATGCTTGCTGCGATCTGCATCAAAACATCCTCCATGCTCTTGGCTCCCTGAACACTATAAACTCTATCGGAAACTTTGACGTAAAAATAGACATCGTCACCTACGAATTTCTTCACAGCCTTCCCGTTAGCCATTGTTACCGCGGTCCCGGCTGGCAAATCTCCGGAAAGCACCTTCAAGCTCGCGAATTCATTCTCGTCTGTGACAGACTCGTTACTAAACGCGTATTTATGCAAAACGCCATCCTCGGAACCTTTGGCTCCGGCGTAATACCAGCTTGCGGGATACTTTGCCGAAAAATGATATGGAAGACTTTCGAATTCCGCAGTCGCTTTAGTAGCCGCCTCAGCGGCCTCCTCCTCATCTTCAGGCTCAACGGCCTCTTCAACGGCCTCCTCAACAACCTCAGGTTCAACAACCCCTCCCGGCTCTTTAGCTTCCTCTGGCTCGACAGTAGCCGCCTCAGCGGCCTCCTCCTCTTCCTCCTCCTTCTCGACAACCCCTCCTGCGGCAACGATAGCCTCCTCCGCCTGAGCCTTATCTAATTCAGCCAAAGCTTCTTCATCAAAAGGAACAAATTGGAATTCCAAAAGCATCTCATAAAAAGTTTTTTCATTATTATTGTTGAAATTTTCCTCCGGCACAAAAGCAACTTCGTAGACATAAGGATCCCTCTCTAAGAAGAAATGAACTTCGGTGCTACCAGTGATAGAATATTTCGTCGCAGACTGCTGGTTTACACCGACTTTCGCGTCAGAAACTTGAAGTTTATCTGCATTTTTATTCTCCGCCATAATTTTGTTCACATAATCGGTAAACGAAACACCCTCCTCTTTGTTATGCTTAGTGAAAGAAACATAATCGGGGAGAACAGGACTTTCTGCGGCGGTCTCAGCGGCGGTCCCCGAAACAGTCTCTGTAGTGGTCTCCGTTTCTCCCTGCAAAGGCGCAATAAAATCAACAATGTTGTTGTATTCAGACAGTTCCCAGTTGTCATAATATTTCAATTTCAATCCCAAAGTTTGATTCATATACGTCATCCAGTTCGCCTTCCCTGACTCCTTTTCCAAAACCTCCAAAACGGAAATTCCGCTAACTTTATAAACTTCATTCTCATCATCATACTCAACATTCGCATTAATTTTATTACCGAGATATTGCTGGCTGGACAAGTTTAAAACCGTACTATTCAAGGAGTATATATCTCCATTCTCGTCGGTCAATAAATGAGACCCGGGATATTCATCGCCAATTTCTTGTTCTGTTAAAACGCCAATCAGTTCATCCTTGTGATCAATCAAACCGAAAAGATTACATCCGGCAAAAGTAAAAACGAAAACGAAAACGCACATCAACGAAACAAACGAAACAACGATTTTTTTCATACATTTCTTTATTAAAAATTTGCGTGCGCAACTATACTAGAGAAGGGTTTTTTGTTCAAGCCCAAGATGCCTATATGCGTGCGGAGTGGCAAGTCTGCCTCGGGGTGTTCGTTCCAACATTCCGAGCTTTATAAGGAATGGTTCGTAAATATCTTCGATGGTATCTTCTTCCTCGGAAGTGGCCGCAGCGATCGTATTCAGACCGACAGGTCCGCCTCCAAATTTATTGATAATATTTTCCAAAATCATGCGGTCGGTCGCATCCAATCCTTTCTCGTCAATCCCCAGAGCTCGCAAAGCTTCGGCGACAACTGCAACATCAATAGTTTTTTTGTCATGATAATCGGCATAATCTCTCACACGTTTTAGTAATCGATTCGCGATACGCGGAGTCTGACGAGAACATCTGGCCAAAACTTTCGCAGCATCGTCTTCTACACTGCAATGTAAAATCCCGGCCGATCTCAAAATAATCTTCTTAATTTCATCGACGGTATAAAAGTCCAATTTAAAATTATGTCCAAACCGATCGCGTAAAGGTGAAGAAAGCATGCTGGTTTTGGTCGTCGCACCAACGAGAGTAAATCTCGGCAAAGAAATTCTCATGCTGTTTGCCGAAGGTCCTTTGCCAAGAATTATATCAATGCAGAAATCCTCCATGGCGGCATATAAGATTTCTTCAACTATTGATTTCAATCTGTGAATTTCATCGATAAAAAGCACATCGAAGTCGTTCAAATTGGAAAGTATCGCAGCCAAATCTCCCTGCTTCTCAAGAGCGGGACCGGAAGTTATTTTTATATTGGAACCCATTTCCTTGGCAATAATCACAGCCAAAGTGGTTTTCCCCAACCCTGGAGGACCGTTCAACAAAACATGTTCAAGCGGTTCGTCTCTTTTTTTCGCCGCTTCAATCGAAATTTTCAGATTCTCCTTGATCTTCTCTTGCCCGACATATTCACTCATCGAAGTCGGACGAAGTTTATTCTCAAAAGCCTGACCGGTGGTAGACGCGTCAGCGTCGCGAGCAGACGCCGAAGGCGTCGCGAGCTTCTTGCCTCCCTCGTCAGCGAGCTTCTCCTCGTTGCCACCAATAGGGGACACCAAACGTTCCTCGTTATTTTCGTCTCGAATAATCAAATTAGTTTGGTTTTATACTGTAAATAAATTGGCGAATCCCCTCGGGATCCGGGGCATCAAAAAATTCAATGATCGAAGTGTGTGAAGCTGTCTTAAGAGTGAATGTCCCATAATCCAGCATCCAAAAAGTGGCCAAAACTCCTTTCTCTCTTGTCGTAATATCCTGAATATCATGCAATTCAGCCTCGTGCTCGTCACGCTTAGTCAAATATCTCCAATCAATCAAAATCACACGCTGATTTGTGACGACTAACCTATCAAGCCAGTAAACCAAAGCTTGATAAATCAATATCAAGGTAAAAAGACATATGACAATCAGATGGGCGATAATGTAAGTTTTAGTAGGCATGCTCGGGCCGAACAGATACAAAAGCAGGAAGAAAGGAAAAGATCCGGCTATAATCTTCAATAAATCCATAACAAAAGGAGTCGGATGATGATGATAAATTTTTTCAATTTTTTCGCCTTCACGAAGTTCCATATTGTGTAGTAAAATTACTCGGTCCGATAGAAATTAGAGATTTCAGTAACCATTCTATAGTATGTCAAAGTATTTTCAAGCTTCATGGAAATTAAAAGAGATTTTGATAGTGCTTTTAGTCGCTATTTCAGTTCTGATACTAGTAGATCTGGCTTTTATATTTTCAGGACTGAGCGACTATTTCAAATCTGTGATTGAAAGCGACAGCGAACAAGTCTGGCTCAAAGAATTTATTGTTCTGGGACTTTTCCTCTTACAAAGCATCATTATTTTGGTCCCATTGATTTTTCTGGTATTCAAAAATTATAAAAAATGGGTATGGGCAGATTTTGGTTTCGGAAAGTTCGAATTGTTACATCACTCAGGGCTAGCCATTCTTGGATACTTTTTCTACTTGGGAGTGAATTTCGCAATAGCTGCCATTATTGTTTTTGGAGGATTGAAAATTCCCGGGTACCAAATATCGGAACCTATTCTTCCTCTCTTTGGGACAACGGATCTCGCTTTGATGATCGCTGCTATTTTAATAGTTGTGATAGCCCCGATTCTGGAAGAAGTCTTCTTCCGGGGGTTTATCCTTCAAGGGTTGGTAAACAAATGGGGGAAATATATCGGAGCAATCGTCACCGCGTTGATTTTCGCCATTTTGCATCTGCAGTTTGAAAGTTTCATTCCGATTTTCATCTTAAGCCTGATACTAAGTCTTCTCTTCATACGGTCCAAGTCGATCTGGCCTTGCATCCTGTTCCACGTAATAAACAACATCATCGCATTTGTTGTGGAATTGATGATGGTGAAAGGAGTGATTCCGTTGGATTTCTGAACCTTTTCCCCGCCCCGAGGAAAAGTTTACAGGTTAGAACTTACAGGTTAGAGAGTTTCCCCGGGGAAAAACATCGGGATTTCCCCGGGGAAATTTTTACAGGTTAGGACTTACAGGTTGAAGACTTTCCCCGGGGAAACCCCTAGACTAAATCCACAAAACCAACTAAAATTCCCCTCGTAAATCGTAAATCGGTCCAGATACCATGCCCGCGTAGCTCAGCTGGATAGAGCAGTGCCCCTCTAAGGCAACGGTCACAGGTTCAAATCCTGTCGCGGGTACCATAGAAAAATCGCAAAGCGATTTTTCGCCGACACGCCAAAGGCGTGAAGGTCTTGTCCAACAGCGAATTTTTCCTATTGACCTACACTCAGTAAAAATGATTAACTAGCCCCTCATAATCAATTTTCATGGAAGAACCAGTACCAGAAAGAGACCACTCTAAGGCTAGAATGGTAAGCGGTAGCCCCCAAATCGTCACAAGTGAAGAGACAGTGGCAACGGAAGAACCCACTACAGCAGAACCCTCCACAAATGGTTGTTCTTTATACGATCCTTATGCGATTTCTCAAAGACTAAGAGCTCTCGTTGAGATGACCTACGAACTTCAAACCATAGGCGAGGAATTAAGAGGGAAAATAATGGCCCTTGTAGCAGTTCTGGAAAACAGAGATTTCGATGAAAGCTCATTATCCGCAAAAGCTCCACAACTAATTTTTAGGAAAAGGAACAGAGGCATGCACGCAAGGACAAGAACTGCGAATCTTCCTCACCACCAAAAAGCAATGGAAGTAATGAACGGAATCCAGACAGAAGCACTGAGAGCACTTTCGATAATAGCTCCCAAAGACGATCCCTTATTTGAATTGTGGCTAGCAGAAAATCTCGAATATACAAAAACAGAAGATAAAAATTCAATTGGAGAAGACGCTTTACGACTATTGGGGGGAAGATTATCAGGAAGAAAAGTCTACACAGATGAACTAATCCAAGAACTAGAAACATTAAGAGGAGAAAAAATAACGGGGAAAGGTAGTTTGAACAGTGCACTTACCGGAGTAAGAAATCGAACGAATGGAAGCAGATTCGAGTTAAAAATTGGAGCTGAACCTCAAAAAAAAGGTGGGGGACGCAGATTTTATCATTGGATAAATATCAATTCAGGAGATGTCGTAGATGGAGAATTACTAGCACAGAAAATATGGGCTGCAAAAATGTCAACGCCCGGGATGAGCGGAGACAGAGAAGCAAACATAGCCGTTATCATGAATAAACCAAAAAATACAAGAATTTCAATAGACGATATGATCGAAGAAAGAGGTCTGACGGCTTTACAAGAAAAAGATCCGGAAATTGTCGGGAATAAAGTCCATCGTTCGATGAGCGCAGCAATCGCTCGTATAGAAACAAGTCCCCTGGAATTCACCAAGGAATTTACGATAAGGAGAATAGGGGCAAGAGGAGGATGTCAGGCAAATGTAGAGTACGTCTTAATGAATCGCACAGAATCAATTGAAAATTGGCTCGAGAAAATGAATACGGTTCCAGGCAGTATAAGAGACAGAGTCCTTAGGAAAATGTTCGAATACAATCTCGGCACAGAGTTCACGTCAGAACAGTTAGTCGCGTTATTGGCAGCAGACGAATTTGAGACAAATACAAAAAGAGTAAATGACGCATTAAGAGTAGTTTCGGAAAGAGGTGAAAAGACCGAATATGAGTTAGCTCAAAGAAGGGAGGGCCACTCAACATATCACAGAATAAAAATCTAAAAACTAGTCCACCATCACCCTCCACATAGCCTCGGCGACATCACTTCGTTTCATGCCGGTTGCAGGCCAAGCTCGAAGATTGCTATCGATTATTCCTTCATCTTTTGCGTAATCAAAATAAGGGGCAAACCAAGCGCCCTTATCAACATCTTTGAATGGATCCTCCTTCAAATTCTTAGAAACTTTCACCTCCATCGCTGTAAGTAAAATTTTCAGGAATTCGGCGCGGCTCACGACATTGCCAGCCCTGAAACTACCATCGGGGTAGCCTGCGACAATTGATCTTAAATGAGCGGTGGAAACATATTTATAGTACCATTCACTCTCGGCAACATCTTTAAAAGGCAGATCGCCAACTTCCATGCTCGCATGGATTCCTTCAAGCACAAATCGTAGTGCCTCAGCCCTCGTGACAGTATTATCAGGCCTGAACGTCCCATCCGGATATCCGCTAATAACTCCATTTTCAGCCAAATAAGTTATAGCCTCATAATTTTCATGAGACGCAGAAACGTCAGAGAACGAAGAGACAGTTTCTTGAGGTTCTTCCTCCATTTCAGTAACTTCAAACCAGTCTGAGTAGAAAACGTCCTGTCCGAAAGTAACTTTAATTCTTGTTTTTCCGGGCCTTAGATTGGCAACACTTAACTTAATTTTCCCTTCATCAAAATCACCGGAAGACAATCGAGTTTTTTCAAGCTCTCCGATATCATTGTCCAAGGATAAATTGACCAATCCATCAAAATCGCCTTCATAAGCACCCGAACTCTCATCCTTTGCGTAAATCGTAAAATAAGCTGTGACACCCTCCTCGTAAGAAGCGCGAATCACAACTTCAAATTGTACTTTTTCAGGGCTGGCTTCAACGACAGTAGAAGGATCGTAAGGTTCCTCCTCAACTACTTCGGCCGCAGGTTCGGGTTCGACCACAGGCGTAGTCGCAGGCTCGACAACAGGCTCAACCTCAGCCGCAGTCTCGGCCTCCGTAGCCTCCGTAGCCGCATTCTCAACAACAGTCGCGCTCGGATCCAAATATTTCTGCACGTACATCATCGGATTAACAGTCGTAGCTGTAGCTCTGTCCTTCCCAAGCCCAGCATTCACCGCGGTAAAAAAATCCAATCCTGCGTCTTTCGCCTCCTGCCAAGTGAATGGCCAATAAGGATGCCAATCGGCATTGCCATTATCGATTTGGAAGTGCAGATGAGGAGTGGTTGCGGTCCCGGACTCTCCGGACAAACCGATTTGATCGCCCTTGTCCACAACCTGCCCTTCAGAAACCAAAACGGAATCCAAATGCGAATAAGAAGAATAATAAGTCGTAAAACTGTTTGAATTATCGATGGTTGGGAAATTTCTGTGTTCAACAACGACATGATTCCCAAATCCGCTTGACTGCACGCTCACTTTCGAAACAACCCCGTTCCCAATCGCGAAAACCGGAGTTCCTTTCGGCACCTTGATATCGACAGCCAAATGACTTCCACTATATTCGGTAGCATCCAAACTGTAATTGCCCATATACGGAACACTATAAGTAATTTTCGCGTTCCTCAAATCCTCAGTATCTGGATCTCCCCATTTCAAAGATGTAAAAGACGTTTTAAAATCATTCGGGTCATAGTACGGAGTGGAAACAAACTTGTTCGAAGGAATTGACGTATAAACGCTCTTGTATTCCTCGGTAGTCAACTTCGCCCAATTCGGTACCTTTTGTATGGGATAAACAGTTCCGTCAAAAGACTTATGCATAATCGTTGGAATCAAACTTGTTTTCAACACAGTAGCGTTTTGCTGCACCAAAAACACCGAGAACGTCATAAAGATGGTCAAAGCAAACCAAGAAAAAAGTCTAAACCATCTCTTGTGCATTAATAAATCGCGTTTGTGCATTTGTGTTTGTTTTTTATTTCTTGTATCCTAAAATTATATCAGATTTAACCTGAAAAATCAAATGGAAGAGTTCGTCTCAAAATCAGAGGAAGAGACGCTTGGGTTCGCGGGGAAATTCATTGAGCACGCGCGCAAGCGCGCTGACCGGTGCGACGCCCATGCCAGCGATAAGGCAGGTGGCAAAAGAGTGATTTGTCTTTTTGGTGATCTCGGCAGCGGAAAAACAGTCTTTGTGAAAGGAATCGCGAAAGCCTTAGGGATAAGCTCTTATACTGTAAAAAGCCCGACTTATACGTTCATTCGTGAATATACGCATAACAAAGGCAAATTGGTTCATGTCGATTTATATCGTATAGAAAAACCTGATGATCTTTTATCCGAACAAATAAAAGAGTTCGTGGACCAAAAGGGGACGTTGGTTGTGATTGAATGGGCCGACAAACTGGGAAAAGAATTGCCGGAAAATCACAAAGACGTTTGCTTCGAATACATAGATGAAAACATCAGGAAAATCTCAATATTCTAACCCTAAAATCCGGATGATTGACGCAAAATACATCTACGGTCTGTACAAGAAATACCACGTACCCCGGAAAGTGATTGAACACATGGTTAAGGTCGCAAAATTATCAGAAAAGCTTTGCGATAAATTCGCGAAAAGGGGATATAAGATCAACAAAAATTTGGTCATCGAAGCCGCTCTGCTACACGACCTTGTTCGCGTTTACGGAGGAGAAGGGCACGGAGAAGCGGCATACAAAATTTTAAAAAACTTAAATCTTAAAAAAGTTGCAATTCTAGTCCGCCAACACGCGTTCAAAAGGGTGGACGATTTAAAGAGCTGGGAAGAAAAAATCCTCTACTACGCGGACAAAAGAATCGAAGGCACCAAAAAAGTATGGCTAAGAACTAGATTGCGAAAAATAAGAAAAAGAGCTCTGGCCGCAGGAGTTCCACTCAAGAAAATACTTTCGATAGAAAAAAAGGTTTTTAAATTGGAACGCGAAATTAAAAACGCACTATCTGGCCGCTGACACTTTCTCGGACTTCACGCGCTTTTCGCTGATCTTTTTATTGTAATAATTCTTTGAAGCGATAATTTCATTCAACTTTGCTCGTGTCTGCGAACCGAAAACACCGGCGTATTCGGAATTTTCATCGCCAACCAAACCGTAAATTTGCTGAAACTTAAATACGGCGTGAGATGTAACCTCTCCGTAATTGCCGGTTGGATCGATCCTGAGTAAACTTAAATTTTTCAATTCCTGTTGGAGGCGCGTAACCTCCGGGCCAACATCCCCAAGTTTTAGATCGGTATGCATTGGAGGAGCAAGAACCTGCTCACTTCTAACCAATAATCCAATTTCGTCGTTCGCATGAGCAACCGGGATTTCAATCTTGCCATTTTTAAGAGCATCATTCAATTTCAAGGTTAAAGTAGAAAGTGTTCGCGGCCCAAAATACGAAGCGCCATAATCGGACGCGTTATCCAAAACATTGTTATCTATTTGAAATTTCAAAACGGCTTTAGACGTTTTCGAATCGTATGAACCATTTACATCAACGTCATAACCAAGGACGCTCAGAGCCTTTTGGAGTTTTTTAACTGCATCAGGATCCTGCGTATCGGGGCCTAAATTCACTTTTGGGGAAAGTTCCTCTTTCCTGGTAAGAATTTCTTTCTCAAGCGCATCGCGAGTCGATGGGCCGAAATGTCCGGCTCCAAGATCGGCTATGCTTTGAACAAGCCCTTTATCTTTTTGGAAAACATAAATTGCCATCCTTGTTTCATCCCCAAAATATCCATTCACAATCCCATTAAAGTATCCCAATTGCTTCAAATATTCCTGTAAGCTTTTAACTTCATCGCCTTCACTCAAATACCAGAGATCTTCCGGGAACAATCTATCTGGCTTTGGCGCCGAATTACCGGCAAAAGATGAATCTTGATAATATTCAGGTATATAAAAGTACTCCTGATTGATTTTTTCATCCGGATCATACCCCGGAATCTCAACATCCTCGGCAATATTGTTATCAATACCATATATGGTTACTTCGACAGTTCGGAGCCCCCAACTCAAAGCTCTTTCCAACCCCTTATCACCATATCCCATCCACAAATCCAATCTGTCATGTTTAGGGCCGCCGACTCCTCCTTCTCCTTCTTCTCCTTCCTTCACGGCCTCAACTATAGCTCCACCGCGATCATGCACGGCGGTCATTCCAATTCCTGGGATATACATCTTTGTTCCAAATTGATAACTTTTCGGAGCCGCGATCATCCCGGGATAAACTTGCGTTCCATCCGCTCCATTCGTACCTCGCCCATTCAGCCTGATGTCCCCCTGATATGATCCGGTAACATAATGGTATTGACCCGGAAGGGGAGAGTAGTACGCCGAAATACTAAAAGTATGAGTGTAGGGATAGGCTACGGAATCTGCGCTCCCGTCGGTTTCTGTGTTTTCTGCGCCTTCTAGGGCAAACGCAGTCCCATTGCCAACGAAATTCAAGCAATGAACGAACGTTACCGAAACTGCGACCAAAACCGCGGTTAACGGAACTATAAATCTATATTTGTTTTTCATTTTTGTTTTTATTTTGTAGAAAGTTTTCAGAAAATTATACCACAAAAAGCCCTCTCAAGTCTCTAAGAGGTCTTGACAAAATCCAGTTCCGGGCTTACAGTTTGCGTACTTTTTTAATTTTATTCTATGTCTAATACTGACAGGCCTGTGGAACAAGCACAGGGAGGAGATACTCCTTCCATTGAAAAATTGAAACGACAGAATAATGTTCTTGCTGCAACTACTGCGGTTCTTGGTGTTATAGGTGTTGTTACCGCATTGTGTACAGGTGTTTTACGTGATGGTATTTACGAAAGGAAAAATGAAAAACTAACTTGTAATGCTATTGCAAGTGGCGAGGATCCCAACACTCAAGATTTTACTGTTATGTTGGTACCGCCTGCTGAAGGCGAAGCTTTAGTGCCTAGCCTCTCCGCGTCTGGACATACAAAGTTAATTAATGTAGTGCAAGAGGATGTTGACCTGGTGGTTAGGGGCTGTAAGGAACGTTACGGAATAGTTGTGACACCTGCTCAGGTAGGAAAAGCTGTTTCAAGTTTTCTTCCTAAAACAACGGTGGCCCCAAATCCATAGGAGCGCCTCCTCCTTTCCCGGTATCAACAATATCAGCTCCAATTCTTCTGATAATCTCTCTCTCGACGATGTCTCTGTCGCGGCCATATTTCAGCCTTGAAAGTTGTTTATAAGCCTCGGCAGCCTGTTTGTCTCCTTCCTCCAGATAAGGATTGCAAGGAGTAATACTGAAAGGTCGGCTGGGCTGGGTATCGACAGAAAGCTTCATTACAGCCTTATATTTATCAATATTGATCAAATCCTGGTCACTGAACACGGGTGCCATTTCCTTAGCCATATGCTCGGCATCCTGCGCGCCGATCTTGTAACACATCATTGTTCCTATATTCCCAAACACGGCGTCCTTAACCTTAGAATGACCCTGTTTTATGCCACTCTTATTATCCTCAAGCTGTGCGAGATACTGATGAGCGATAATCAAGCCAAGACGGTACTTACGAGCCTCAGAAAGAATAGTTTCAATACTCTCTGTAACGTAGTTCTGGAACTCATCGATATATAGAAAGAAATCACGTCTCTGCTCCTTCGGAACTTTCTGGCGCTTCATAGCCGCCATCTGGATCTTTTGAACGATCACAAGACCGAGGAGTTTGGAATTTACCTCTCCAACACTACCTTTGGAAAGATTCATTAGCAGAATTTTTCCCTCCTGCATTACCTTGAAAAAGTCAAAAGCGCTTCGCGTCTGTCCAATAATATTTCGCATCATTGTATTCGTGATAAATTGCCCGAATTTAGCGGCAAAATAGGGGATCATTTCCTGTTTTTCACGTTGACCGGTCTTTGCCATTTGGTGCTCCCAGAAGCTTCGTACAACCGGATTGGTAACATGCTTTGTTTTTAATCTTTGAAAATCATCATCAGTAAACAAGCGAACTACATCTGTCAAAGCCGATCCTCCGGGATCAGACATCAGCGTCAAACAGCCATTTCGGAAATAATCCTGAATTCGCGGTCCAAAAACTTCTTCATCAAACAACTTGATCATGATATTCATCGCATCCAAAGCCACCAATTCTTTTTCCTCCCAAGTATCCCCCTCAAGCAAATTCAATCCCAACGGACGTTCCATATCAGACGGATCGAAATAAATGACATCATCCGCTCTTTCACGAGGAATAAAAGGCAAAATATCCTCAATTAACGATCCATGTGGATCAACGACCGCAATCCCTTTGCCTTCCCTGAGATCCTGACGGATCATCACCTGCAAAGTGGAAGATTTACCGGTACCCGTTTGCCCGATAAGATAAAAATGCCTAAATCTGTCCTCAGTTTTCATCCTGATTTCCCTCTTATCCCCACGGAAAACATTGTGTCCCAACAACAGCCCTTCCGTAGGAATATTCGAAGGAGCCGGAGCAATCTTGAAGTTCTGCCATGCTATCTGCGGATATTTATTGAATCTTATATTCGGAACGTGAAACAGACCTGCCAATTCTTCACTGGATAAAATCGTTTTATTCCTGCATAACCACAGAAAAACACTGCGTCTGAAATGTCTAAAGACAAAATTCTTAATAAGATTTTTATTGTTATGCCAGTAAGAAGTTCTGAAAGCATTGTTGTTTGAAAAGGTATATTGAGCGAAAGCATTTTTCAAACTCTCGGCATGTTCAACGGCAGTTTTCTTATTCTCAGAAGCGGCAATCACTCTGATAACCACTTCAAACCCCGGTTTTGAGTTCTTTTCCTCCATAGCCTTAACTTCGTCATCGGTAATCGGAGTAGTCCTGGTAGTTACACCATCTGCGCCGAGATTCAACATGCCCTTCTCTCCACGAAACAGTAAATCAAAAAACGCCCTGAACCAAGTCAACGGATTGAAAACAGAAAATCCTTTCTTAAGTTTATTATGGAATTTTTTCTCAGCAACATTTCTACCTTTTTCCTGCCAACCATCTTTTTTGGGTCTTATCATAATTTGAATAGCAGCTCCCTCGTCCTTGCCGATTTTTGAAAGAGAATTAACGACATTATTCAAAGGATCGGAAGTGAGACGTTGATAAGTCTTAACGGGGAAAGCGTAATTCTTCTCCAAAAAGATATAATGTCCGGCTACTTTGCTATTCGGTTGGAAAATATTGTAATCATCGACTTTTTCGACATGAGAATCAGGGTAAAAAGCAGTTAACTGCTTTTCAATATGATCAACCAAATTGCGAGGACAAACTACAAAGAAATGCACCAGTCCGTCCAAAACCGCATATTCAAAAGAAAAGAATTCTTGAGACTTAAATACCCTATACCAACGTTCAATATACAAACTATGCAAAGCCTCGTAAAAATGAGTCATCACAGCGACGATTTCCTTAAAATCCTTCGTGGCGGAATATTTTTCTCCTTCAATTTCACGATCTTCTTTCGATTCTTTTTTAGGAACTCTTATATCAAGAAAAACCATGTTCAAAGACCTGTTGATATTTGATTGATATCTGATTAACTTTATTATAATCAACACAACAGCGCCCACCCCCACTACCGCCAATGATATTAATATCCATATGTTCATGACCCTATTATTGTAACATAATCAGATGGAGCCCGCAACGGCGCTTAATCTTTCTTGATAACCTTAATGTGCGCTTCATTCAAAGTCTCAACAGGAACCACGGACGGAGACCCAAGCATAAGATCCCGAGCCTGCTGATCTTTGGGGAACGGAATTACTTCTCTGATATTTGGTTCCCCTTGAAAAATCATAATAAGCCTATCCAACCCCCAAGCAATTCCGCCATGAGGAGGAACTCCGAAATTGAAAGCCTTAAGCATATGTCCGAACCTCGTCTCGGCATCCTGATCAGTAATTCCCAAAATTTTAAATACCTTTGCCTGAAGATCGCGATCGTGGATTCTGATACTTCCGCCGCCGATCTCAACGCCGTTCAAAACAATATCGTACGAATTAGAGAGAACTTCCTCCGGATTTTTATCCAACAACTTCACGTGTTCAGGAATAGGGGAGGTGAAAGGATGATGCACGGCATCCAATTTTCCCTCTTCCTCCTTATATTCAAACAATGGGAAATGAGTAATCCAACAAAACGCAAAAACATTCTCATCGCGAAGCCCCTTCATATCGCCAAGCTTAAGTCGGACAGCCCCGAGAATTTCACAACATTTCTTCCACTTATCCGCCGCGAACAAAATGACATCGCCTTTTTCCGCCTGACAGCGTGAAGCAATTCCTTCCAATTCCTCAGGCTTAAAGAATTTAGCGATGGGGGATTTGTAGTTGCCATCTTCCTCGATAATTATATACGCAAGCCCTTTGGCCCCGTGCTCCTTAGCGAATTCTTCCAAAGAATCTATTTGAGACCTTGGCATTCCTGCGCCGCCCTCGAGCCTCAAAACCTTCACGCATCCACCGTTTTCAACGACACTCTTGAACACGCCAAAGCCGCATTCGGACGCAATATCGGTGATATCGGAAATTGGCATATCAAATCTCAAATCCGGCTTGTCGCTGCCATATAAATCCATCGCTTCATTATAAGTAAGAGTGACAAACTCAGGGATTTTTTTATGAGGCACAAACTTTTTCACTAACCCCTTTATAAGGCGATTGTTCACGTCGATAATATCCTCCATTTCAACGAAAGACATTTCCACGTCGAGTTGAGTGAATTCAGGCTGACGATCGCCTCTCTGGTCCTCGTCACGGAAACATCGAGCTATTTGAAAATACTTGTCGAACGAAGCCACCATCAAAAGTTGTTTCAGCTGTTGCGGCGATTGCGGCAATACATAAAAATTTCCCGGATAAAGACGCGAAGGAACAATATACTCGCGGCTTCCTTCCGGAGTCCCTTTTATCAAAATTGGAGTTTCGATTTCCAGAAAATCCTCCTTCTCCATGAAGTCCCTCACAAACTTTATAATCTGAGTTCTTTTGATGATATTATTTTTCATCCGATCACGGCGCAAATCCAAATATCTGTACTTCAATCGAAGCTCCTCGGGGATATCCCTATCTTGATTTATCTCAAATGGAAGAGTGTCAGCCTTACTCAAGACGGCAACCTTCTTTACCAAAACTTCTATATCTCCGGTCTTCAAATTCGGATTTTCCTGCCCCTTCGGCCTCGCTCTCACAGATCCCTCTACACGCAGCACATATTCACTGCGAGCGGCATCGAGACTATTATGAGCGTCCTTATACTTAATAGGATCGGAATGAATCTGCGTCAGCCCATAGCGGTCACGTAAGTCAATGAAAATTATCCCGCCATGATCCCTCCTGCGATGAACCCAACCGGACAAAACAACGTCTTTCCCAACATCCTTCTTGGAAAGAGAATCGAGCAAATGAGATCTGTACATAGAAATAAGATTAAATTTCTAAACAACTATAGTTTTATTGAGCAGCTCTTTCAAGCTTTCTTCAAATTTTTCGTCTATGGAAACCCCAAAAGGAACTTTTATCCTTTTGAGAGAGTCCTCCGAAGGTATGTGTAAAACAACTTCTCTTTCTCCCTTATGTTTGGTGAGAAGTTCTTTTATTTTGTTAAGCAAATCCTTATTAATATCGGGCGGGAGTTCTATGACGTAGGACGCCGGAGCAGACACGCCCTTGGGCGTGTCATTGCCCTCTCCTAGCCCCTCGTCAGCGAGCGTGCCGCCCCCAGGCTTGCCAAACTTTTCTCCCTCCTTAATTTCAACACCCGAAATATCGAAATCGATTATTCCCGTATCCCCATCACTACCACTCGCGAGAATTTCTCCGAGGAAAGGAATGTATCTATTTAATTTTTCTTCGGGCTTATAACACTTCAGTTCCTTCGCTTTTTCGATCATCATGTCCAAAGAAACTTTTTTCAAATTCTGGCACATCACTTGATACCCGCCTCTCCGATAATCCAACTTTCCCTCGACAACCACGACCTGATCTTCGATCAGTAGTGGCGAGAATTGATGGTAGTATTTCGGAAAAATCATAACCTCAACTTTAGCCGTCGGATCCTCCAAAACAAAAGTCGCCATATAAACTCCGCTTTTCGTTAAAACCTTTTTAAGGCTGCCGATAAGTCCGACTATTTTCACGTTTTTCCCAATTTGTTTTTTCTCCAATTCACCGATCAAATTGGCCTTTTTCTTCAAATATTTCTGCAATCCGTGCAGCGGGTGATTGGAAACGTACAATCCCAAAAATTCCTTCTCCCATTTTAATTTTTCGATGGAAGTCGCCTTGGGCACATCGCGCAAATGAAAATCTTGTTTCTCCTCATGCCCCTGATCAACCAGAGCTCCAAATATATCCGTCTGTCCTTGCGCCTGAGAGTCTTGAATATACCTGGCGTATTTAGAAATTTCTTCAAAACTTGCAGCCAACTGGTTCCTGTCTCCGAATTCATCCAGAGCGCCGCTCAAGGCCAAAGCCTCTATTAATTTTTTATTCAAATTTTGATAGGGAACCCTTCTCGCGAAATCCTCAATATCTTTGAACTCTCCTCCTTTCTGGCGAGCATCAATGATCTCTTTCACAGAACCTTGCCCGATGCCCTTTATCGCCATCAATCCAAAGCGAATTAATTTATCATCCACAGCCGTGAAATTCGCGAACGATTCGTTTATCGAAGGAGGCAGAACATTTATGCCCATTTCCTCGCATTCGTTTATTTCCAGAACTATTCGATCTGTATCCCCGTAATCGCTGCACATCAAAGCCGTCATAAACTCGGTGGGGTAGTGCGCCTTCAAATACGCGGTATGGTAAGCAATCAAGCCGTAACAAACCGCATGGGCCTTATTGAATCCATACCCGGCAAACGGCTCAATAACGTGTTCAAATACTTCGCGGGCGAAATCTTCTTTATGCCCCTCCTTCACCGCACCTTTAATAAATTTTTCCCTTTGTTCGGCAAGAAGCTTGGGGATTTTCTTTCCCACAGCTTTCCTCAAAAGATCAGCCTCCCCCAACGAAAAGCCCGCAAAATCTCTCGCAATTTGCAAAATTTGCTCCTGATAGACAGCGACTCCGTACGTTTCGGAAAGAATATCTTTAAATGATTTATGCAAATAACGAACCTTTCCGGGATGATGTTTGCCTTTGATGTAATCGGGAATCCATTCCATCGGTCCCGGCCTATAAAGCGCTCCCATCGCAACTATGTCCTCGAATTTTGTAGGTTTTAATTCTTTCAAATGCCTCTTCATCCCCGAAGACTCCAACTGAAACACTCCGGTTGTGTCCGCCCTCTGCAAAAGAGCGAAAGTTTTCTTGTCCTCCATGTCGATATTACTCAAATCAATTTCTTCTTCCTTAATTCTTCGAACAAGTTTTTTCGTTTTTTCAATAATAGTAAGGTTTTTCAACCCCAAGAAATCCATCTTTAATAGACCGATATCCTCAAGCGGCTTCATCGAATACTGAGTAACTATGTCTTGAGCTTCCCCGCCGGATGCCCTCTGTAGTGGAGTGTATTTAATCAGCGGTTTCTCGGAGATAACAACAGCGCACGCGTGAGTCCCGGCATGCCTGACAGTTCCCTCAAGTTGAATAGCGAAATCCAAAACTTTTTTCGACTGAGGATTGGTTTCGTAATCGTTTTTGAAATCAGGGTCGTCTTTTATGGACGACGCCAGCGGAGCGTGCTTCCCAAGAATCGGGGGAGGAACCAATTTCGCCAGTCTATCCATATCAGCATAAGGACACCCGAGCGCCCTTCCAACATCTCTAACGGCCGCTTTTGCGGTCATCGTTCCAAAAGTAATAATTTGCGCGACATTTTCCCTGCCGTATTTTTCAATGACATAATTCAAAACTTCCTGGCGTCTATTATCAGCAAAATCAATATCTATATCAGGCATTGAAACTCTCTCCGGATTCAAGAATCTCTCGAAGAAAAGCCCCTGGACTATAGGATCAAGTTCGGTTATGCCCAAGCTGTACGCGATGATGGAACCCGCAGCGGAACCACGCCCGGGCCCAACGGTGATTTTTTGATCCTTAGCGAATTTTACGAAGTCATGAACGATCAAAAAGTAAGTGGCAAACCCCATTTTATTCACCATATTCAACTCGTATTCCAGACGCTCCATATATTCTTTAGGAACTTTGCCATTTTTAAATCTCAAAACTATGCCCTCCTCGCATAACTGCTTTAGATAAATTTCAGGTTTTTCATTCTGCGGAGTATTGAAAGCCGGAATCAAATTCTGCCCGAATTCGATCTCAAGATTGCACATCTCAGCGATCTTCAAAGTGTTTTCCAAAGCTTCCGGCATGTTGCTGAACGACGCTTTCATATCTTCAACTTCCCGAATAGAAAAGTCCCCGATGTATTTCATCCTATTCTCGTCAGCGATGGTAGTTTGAGTCTGAATGCAAAGGAGAACCTCATGCGCCTCCGCATCCTCTCTTCTCGGATAATGGGAATCGTTGGTGGCAACCAAAGGTAAACCAAATTTTTGCGACAACACTTGTAGCGCTTCATTAGCAGTAGTTTGCTCTTCATTGAAGGCATGATCCTGAACTTCAAGAAAATAATTTTCTTCACCAAAAATCTCCAAATAGCCCTTAATTAAATTTTCGGCCTCATCCTGATCCCCGGACAAAATCACTCTGGGAAGATGCCCTTGTAAGCAACCGCTCAGCGCAATCAGCCCCTCACTATGAGCTTTCAATAACCCGTAATCCGCCCTCGGTTTATAATAAAATCCTTCAAGATTCGCTTTCGTCACGATCTCAATAAGGTTCTGATATCCAACCTGATTTTTCGCCAAAAGAGTCAGATGATACGGCTGATTATCAACCTGCGGAGTTTTATCGAAACGGGTCCGCTTCGCCACATAAATCTCACATCCAATAATGGGTTTAATCCCGGCTTCCAAAGCCGCTTTATAAAACTCTATAACACCATACATATTCCCGTGATCCGTAATCGCGCACGCGGGCATGCCGAGTTCTTTCGCACGCTCAATAACCTTCTTCGGCGACCCGAGTCCATCAAGTAAACTGTAGTGCGTATGACAATGTAGATTTACGTAAGACATCGTTTTCAATATAATGCCTTTCGATGACCAAGACAATCTTAATAAAAGTAGGAACAAACGTACTCACGACAAGCGAGGGTAGGTTGGATTTAAACCTGATAAAGAGCCTGGTTGACCAAATCTCAGAATTGAAAAAGAACGGGCACAAAGTAGCGTTGGTTACTTCTGGAGCGGTAGGCGCGGGATTGGAATTGAACAGGTTTTCTTCAGTTAAAAACAAAGTGACTCGCAAACAAATGCTGGCCGCGGTCGGACAAAATTACTTGATGCAGATCTATTCGAAATATTTCGAAACACACGACGTCATCATAGCCCAGGCGCTTCTTTCTCGTTCAGACTTCTCAATCAGGAAGAAATATCTGAACATGAAGAACACTTTGCTCAACCTGCTTGATCAAGACGTTGTCCCGATCATCAACGAAAACGACGTTGTCTCTACCGAAGAATTGAGTTTCAGCGACAACGACATTCTCGCGAGCTACACAGCTGCGCTCATAAAAGCCGACAAACTTATAATTCTGACAGTCGTCGATGGTCTCTACGACAAAGACCCATCTGACAAAACGGCAAAAACCATAGAGAAAGTTACAAAAATAGACGAAAAGACTTTCGGTATGTGCGGTAAATCCAAATCCTCTCTTGGCCTGGGCGGGATGAAGTCTAAAATCTCTGCTGCAAATGTAGCCACAGAACTCGGAATAGAGACGATCATCGCGAACGGGAAAACTCAAAATCTTAAAAATATAGTCGAAGGAAGTTTCAAAGGCACAACTTTCACATCTGAAAATAATAAGAAAAAGAGCGTTTATTACTGGTTGCTCGCCGGGTCTACAATTTCAGGCCGTCTCACCATCGACGACGGAGCGCAAAAAGCGATCCTGAATAACAAGAGTTTGCTTATCGTCGGTATAGAGAAGGTGGAAGGCAATTTCAAGAAAGGTGACACCGTGGAAGTCTGCAACAAAAAAGGAGAAAGAATCGCGGTCGGAATTATTAATTTGAGCAGTGAAGTCCTGACAAAAAATCTTTCTCAGCCAAAAGAAAGTTTAAAGAATCAGAAAGAAGTAATTCATTGCGATAACCTTAAAATTCTATAAATCAAAAAGTAATGAAAATAACAATAATAGGCGCGGGGACTATGGGGTCGATCTTCCAAAACGCCTTGAACCAAAAGAAGATTTTCAATGGAACTGATGTTCTCATGGTAGATAAAACAGACAAGATTGCCGACAAACCTCTCGGAGACATCGTTCTTTTCGCGGTCAAACCTCAGGATTTTCCCAAAGCTGCAAAGAGATTAAAAGGAGTCAAAAACAAACTGATTATTTCAATAATGGCAGGTGTCACAATCGCAAAAATAAAACGTCTGACTCCTGGGAATAGAGTAATCAGAAGCATGCCAAACCTCGGAGCGCAAAATTTCGCGTCAATGACTGTTTGGAAGGCGGATAAAACCCTCTCACCAAAAGAAAAAGGCATAATAAAAAAGATCTTCTCATCCATAGGCGAAGAAATCGAAGTCAACAAAGAAGAATTGATCGATTCAGCGACCGCCGTTTCGGGTTCAGGTCCTGGCTATATATACTTCATCGCAGGAGAAATGATGAAAGCGGCGCAGAAATTAGGTTTCAAAAAAATCGAAGCGGAAAAAATGGTCAAACAAACTTTTATCGGAGCAGTCGACATATGGAAAAGCTCAAATCTTCCAGTCGACGTTTTAGAAGCCAAAGTGAAATCCCCAAAAGGAACAACAGAAGCAGGAATCAAAGAATTCAAAAAAAACCGTCTTGGCAAAGTGATTGAAAAAGGCATCGCAAAAGCGCACAGACGCGCGAAAGAACTCTCCAAATTTTAAAGAACAAAAATGGAAGAAATTATCGAAAAATTCAAGCAACTTCAGCGTCTTAGTAGAACCATGCCGGATTCCGCCAAAAGGACTGAAGTTTTGCGAAGTCTGTCCAAGAATTTGAAACTAAACGAAGCTGCGATTCTTGAAGCCAACCAAAAGGATCTTGAGAAAATGGAGAAAGACAATCCCTTGTACGATCGCCTCCTCCTATCCGGAGAGAGAATCGACGGGATCTGCGGCGATGTCGAAAGCGTCGCCTCCCTCGAAGATCCCAACGGGCAAACGTTGGAGGAAAGAACACTCCCCAATGGACTCCACCTTAAAAGAGTGTCAGTTCCTCTCGGAGTAGTTGGCGTGATTTACGAAGCCCGTCCAAACGTGACAGTCGACGTTTTTAGCCTCTGCTTCAAAGCCGGGAACACGGTTGTTTTGAAGGGCGGATCCGACGCCGAAGAATCGAACAAGGCGATAGTTAAAATAATTAAAAAAACCTTAAAGGAAAATAACTTAAGCGAAGACCTGCTCTACTTGATGTCTGCGGATCGAAAGTACGTCGAAGTAATGTTGAAAGCAGACAAGTACATCGACTTAATTATCCCACGCGGAAGTCAGGGACTTATAAGGTTTGTTAAGGAAAATTCGCTTGTTCCGATCATTGAGACGGGCGCGGGGATCGTTCACACGTACATTGATGAAGATTTTAATCTCGACTGGGCCCGTGAAATTATCTTCAACGCAAAAACGCAGCGCCCAAGCGTATGTAATGCACTCGACTGTCTAGTAATCAGCGAAAAAGCTCTGCCAAAACTCCCAGAAATAGTAGAGCTCTTGGCCAAAAAAGAAGTGATTATCTACGCAGATGCTCAAAGTCACGCTGCATTAGAAGGAAAATACCCAGCCACACTGCTCGAAAAAGCCGAAGAAGAGCACTTCGGAAGGGAATTTCTCTCTCTTCAAATGGCGATCAAAACGGTCTCAAACTTAAACGAAGCAATCGAACACATCAATAAATATTCTTCACGCCACTCCGAAGCAATCATATCAAACAACGCAGCCTCTCAAGCAAGCTTCATAAAAGAGGTTGACGCAGGCGTAATCTATACAAACGCCTCAACATGCTTTACAGATGGTGGCATCTTCGGTCTTGGAGCCGAAATCGGCATAAGTACCCAGAAGCTTCACGCCAGAGGCCCATTCGCCCTAAAAGCACTCACAACATACAAGTGGATACTTGAAGGAGAAGGACAGGTTAGGAGGTAGCAATTAATTTAAGGCGGTAACGAGAGCAAACAACACACCTTTGTTTTCTTGTTTGATCAGCATAAAGAATTAAGCTACCTGTCGAACTGCGACAGCTTGCAGGGCAGCTTGTGCAGCTTCCTCATCCCTTAGAAAACGCTGAAAAAATAATTCTGTGCCAGTAAGTCGGTTGCGAACATCTTGAGTAATAGAATGTAGTATAATATTTTCAACGTCAGGATGTCGCAATTTTTCTTCATTCAAAACCGGTACGGGATAAACAATCCTTGTGCCCTTTGACCATCTTATTTTTTCTCTAATGGGGTGTTCAATATGGGATGGTATTTGTTCGTCCGGACCCAAAGGTTGCGCCGTATGATATTCGGTTAGTGGTATTAATTCTCCATCCCCGTTATGAGTTGTTGAACTAACCAATGCCCGCGGCGCATCCGGAAAATCATGAGCTATAGCGCCTATGAGAGGTGGACCATATTCATCCGATGGTAAAAGATGAACTCTTTCACTAGGCGATCCATGTCCGCCATAGAGCCATATATCTACAAGAGCTTCCGGAATACCCTCCTGGATTACGTTGTTGCGGGTGGAAAGTCTTATCCCTGTAACAGGCTGTTGATTTTCTTGTTCTGCTGTTTCTATATATCGAGAAAGTATTGCGAATATTTTTTCAGCAATCTCTCCGCGTTTTGTATCAAAAACTTCGCCAAATTCTTGCCCCATAGCAAACATCATTTCCTTTGCGTTACTTACAACTATACCTGCTTTTAAAGTAGGTTTGTAGGTACCACGAAGCGGAAAAACAATCGAAAAGTCCGCAGGAGTAGGAGCTGTTTTTAAGTTCATGTTCATGACCGAATAGTACCTAAAATTTCCTTTTTTGCAAGTTTTTACTAAGTCTAAAGCCCGATTTCACCCGCAATACCTTGCATTGCAGTCAAGCAAATCTCTATAAATTTTTCGACAGGCAAATTGAGCCCCTCCGGATTAGAACACATCGCGACTTCATTCCTTCTCGTCCTCGCCGCAAATTTAGGCTCTTTAAGAAACCTCTTCACGACCGACGACACCTTAACTTCCGCCAATTTCTTGCTCGGATAAACATAAGCGACAGCCATAATCAAACCCGTAAGCGAATCGGCGCAAAAAATCGACCATTCAGCTTTGTTTTTGCAATTTACGCCAGTAAATCTCGCGTCGTGAGCTTGAATAATATTATGTACAACTTCAGACGCTTCCAGACCGTATTTTGCCAGCGCCTCACGGGTTTTCGCCGGATGTTCTTCTTTAAATTCACCTGAAAAATCAATGTCGTGGATCAAACCGGCAAGCATCCAATCTTCTTTCGAAGGATCGCCTGCACCAAGAAGACCACCAGCGTTAAAATAATCATACAATCCTGACATGCAAGCCTCCAGCGCGAGCGAATGATAAAAGATATTTTGCTCCAGCTGCGCTTTCGCGGCATCATAATATTTTTGTCTGTCGTATGTCATGCGCATGAGACGATTATAGCACTCTGTATCCATTTGGAATAAACACTTGCTTTATTAACGCCTCCTTGGCTTCTTCTACAGTATCAAAACTTCCAGTTACTACACATCCAAAAGCTGGCTGAAAATAAATATAATATTTTCCACCATCTCCTCGATAAATACTTGCTGTCGGTATTCCTAAACGATCAGTCGCTGAAAAATACTCTACTCTACCATCAGGAGTAGATCGTTCCTGAAATGTCTTGGCTGCCAATTCGGCAGCTTTAGCCAACTGTCCAAACGTTAGAGTTTGTAAATCTATTGATTCAGGAGCTCGTTCAGATTGTCCAGCCATAAAATATTGGTTAAGAGTCAAAAATATCGCATGAAATCAATTTTCTGTTGTAGCGGCTTCTCTAAGTCTATACCCCATAGAAAGTAATACCCTTTTCAGTTCTTCTTCAGATACGGGCGCCATAACCTCTGTTTCATTTTCTGACATCCCTTGTACCGCTACAACAATTCCTTCTCTATTAATAGCAGCCGCAATATCAAGGCCCATATCTAGCACATACCCCCTCGTCAATAACCACCCTTGCTTTAGATCCTTCCATATTTTTAAAGTTAATTAAATAAGAACCCAACATAGTGATATTGCTTTTGCTTGTCAACCGGTTTTTTGCGACAGGATCGCCTTCGGCTTCCTGCGCTCTCAGTAGGGAAAACCTCTCTGATCTACGAAAAATGCAGACATTTTTCTTGATCAGAGTCCTTCGCTCCGCCCGGCCTAAAGGACGGGTTCCGCTCCGGACCGGTTTTCTCGCAACTACTCTGGTGCCCAGAGAGAGACTCGAACTCTCACGGGTTTAACCCCATGCACATTGGGCTTTCATCGATGTGGGCTGGCGTTGATGCAGTATCAGAAATACTACAAACTCCACCACAGCCGGATTTTTGAATTACCCAATCATTTCCTTCATGGACTATACTGACATCTTCATGTGATAAATCCCAAAAGCAACCAGCGTCTTCCAACATTTCTATTGCCTCTGCTTCGCTAAGCTCACTCACTCCCATACACATCGGGTTGTCATCGCTGTTTATTTCCTCTGTAAATGCGTTAATTCTACATTCTCCTCCGCAACCTGAGCTTTTAATTACCCAATTTGAATCCTCAAAGACAACACTTACGTCATCATCTGCCGTATCCCACATACAACCAGCGTCTTCCAACATTTCTACGGCAGTTGCTTCATCCATTTTAGTTGCTTGAATAGTCTCGATATAATCTATAAGTCGATCTAACATAACCGCAAGTTCAGCTCGGCTTACATTTTTTGTAGGACCAAACGTACCATCTGAATAACCAGTAATTATACCTTTTTCTGATAGACTTGCTATCTCATCTGAGTACCATAAACCAACAGGTACATCGGAAAAATACTTAGTAGCAGCAAAAGCCACGGTTGATCCTAGTATCGCTCCTACTAGAATCAAGGTTAGAGTTTTTTTCACATTGGTGAGGTTAGTAATTAATTACCTTAAGCAAAATAACACACTCTTGATTTTCTCGCAACTACATGGTGCCCAGAGAGAGACTCGAACTCTCACGGGTTTAACCCCACTAGCTCCTAAGGCTAGCGTGTCTACCAATTCCACCATCTGGGCATTAAATAAATCACACCAAAAACTACCAGAACAAGCCCGCCAGAGTCAAACCCAAAGTCGCCCTCAAAGTCAGCCCAAAATAAGAAAACAAAAAATACATTTGACAAGACGCAAAGAAAGGAATATCATTGCGGCCTTTCATTCTTATGTAGATATGATAACAAGTTTGCACTGACTGCAATTTTATTGCTTGACAGTATATCAATTTACAAATATCCTATTATAGCAATCGATCAATAAACTTTAAAACCCATGTCTACAAGTACAAAAATAAACCTCAACCAAATCCTAGAAGAAATTTTCCTAGTCCTGACAAGTAAAGAAAAGGAGGTCATCGTGAAGCGATTCAGCCTCGACAGTAAGCCAAGACAAACATTAGAAAAGATTGGCCAGCATTTTTCTGTCACAAGAGAAAGAATTCGACAGATTGAAAAGATAGCGCTGGGCAAACTTCGAAGAACAGTCCGAAACACGAGATTGAACATCATCAACGACTTCTCCAACGAGATTTTGAAAGAGAACGGTGGAGTAATGGTTGAATTGAAGCTGGTTGCAGAGATTTTGAACAGGATAACTTCCGCCCAGGATCTCGATAAATATATCATCAGATTGGCTTTGAATATCAACGCGGACGTTGAAAAGATTGAGAAAAACAACCTGCTCCACCCATATTGGAAATTTAAAGAAATCGACGAAAAAGACATAGATAAAATCTTAGCAACAGGTGTAAAACTCCTTAAAAAAGTAAAAGACGTACAGGACGGACAAAAACTCGCAGCTGCGATTAAACAAGAGTTGAAAGGCAAGGTTGAAACCACTGACATCACGATTATTTCATCTTTGGAAGCGGACAAAAGGATTAAGAGAATGCAAGATGGATTCGGTCTTATGGAATGGAGACACATCAATCCTCGATCAATTCGCGACAAAGCCTACATCGTTCTCAAGAGAGCTGCCAAACCACTTCACTTCGTTGAAATAGCAAACAAGATTACTGAAGCCGGTTTCGACAAAAAAGTTGTCACAACTCAAGCCGTTCACAACGAGCTTATCAGATACGATCAATTTGTTTTGGTCGGTCGTGGCTTGTACGCGCTCAAGGAATGGGGATACTGCGACGGCACAGTATCAGATGTGATTGAAGGCTTGCTTCGAAAGAAAAGCCCAATGACAAAACAGGAGATTATCGAGGGCGTTCTAAAGCAAAGGCAAGTCAAAAAAGGAACAATCTCACTCAACCTGCAAAAGAATCCGCAATTCGTCCGCGTAGGTCGCGCAGTTTATAAATTGAGCAAGTAATTAGGCTAACCCTCGTCCCATGTCCGACTGCATCTTTTGCAAAATAGCAAACAAAGAGATTCCGTCTACAATCGAATACGAAGACGACCTTTGTATGATTTTTCCGGATATCCACCCAGCCGCAAAGACTCATCTTCTCATAATCCCCAAAAAGCACATCCCCACCATAGCCGATCTCACACCTGAAGACGAGAAGCTCGTCGGCCATATGGTAGGCAAAGCCCGCGACATCGCGAAACAAAAGGGGATAGACGGCTATCAACTTCTATATAGAGTCGGCAAAGACGGCGGACAGGAGGTTTTCCATATCCACCTGCATCTCATGGCGAACCAGGACTAGCCCCGTGGTCGTGGTGGAGAGTTGCAATACAAATTACGATTGTTTGCATTGTTTTGACGGGATAACGAGTGTCTAGGGAACCTAGTGTAAGGCCCGTCCCCTCACCTCGTGATATTTGAGATCAATGCTGTGTGCAATGGCATGATGCTCTTCGCAAAACGGTGCCAGGAATCTGGGGTCGTGATTATGGCTTAAACCAAATTTTTGTGTGTGGTGGATTACTTTTGCTGGTTTATTGCATGTGGGGATTGAACATTTTTCGCCGTGTTCTTCCTTAAGAACTTTTTTGATCCGAACCTGAATATAATGCGAGGTGGTTGGCTGAATGGTTTCTGCAATTTTCTCTTTTTCCTCCGCGATCTCCACTCGTCGCTGCTCAAGCATTTTTCGCAAAAGTTCGTTCATATCAAATCCTTTCGAGTGCAGTTCATTAAGTTCCCTTTTTACATCATCAGAAAGTTCAAAGTTTAGGGTCTGTACGTACAGACTTTTGTCCTCAAAAAGTGGTTTCCCTAAGCCATTTCCATTTTCGGCCGCCGCACTTTCAGCCACCGCTTTTTCGTCTCGCACCAGAGTGTTAAGCGCTCTTATTGGCAAAACTTTGATTTTTGCTGCCAATTCCTCCTCGTTTTCCGGCGTTGCAATCGAAGCGATACGAGTTAGTTTATTTATGCTTGCCTCGCCGTTTTCCAACATCTTTTTCAAAACCGGCTGTTTTTCGAATCTTTTTTCCAAATTCAAAGCCAAACGAACCTGTTCTGCTGAAAGCCCGCATAGTTTTGCGGCGAACTCGAAAATTGACGAGAACCCTTTCTTCTCGTAGAGGCGTCTGCGATTTACTTCAGGCAAAAGTCCGATAAATTTCTGTCGCCAAAGCCTGGCACGCGCTCCATATTCTCTGCACAATTCATATAATTTTTCATCAGTAAGTTTCATGGTTTTTTGTGTTAAAGTTTTTGCGCTACAAGGGTGAGTATTTGCTCACCTACATACTACTTTTTTGGCTTTGGAAATCAATGAAAAATCAGCTTTTTGACTTGAAAAAACCTGTCAATAGTTACAGAATCGCCATGCATTTAAGGGCTTAGGGAAGCCAAAATCGCAAGTACCATCCGCGCGAAACGAACGCAAAGTAAAATGTGTTGTGTTGAAATATGCTTTGCCGTTATTTACACTGTCGTTTTTCTAGCTCTAGACGATCGGGTACCCTCAAAGATTGATTTGACAAAAGCGCGGCAAGTAGTACAATGAACCCCAGTTTAAATTAACCCAATTAACATGTTAGAAACATATACAGGAAAAGAGAGAAGGAGTACCGAAAGAGACGGAACGAATTTTACGGAAGAACAAATGGAAGGCGCTGGGATAAGGCTAATAAAAGAAAGAAAAACGATAGACGGATCCGGCTTTACGGAAGGCGATTTAATGAGAGATGCGATAAAAACAAGACTTGGGGTTGTATCTGCCACAACGCCGGCACCCAGCGCGGCTCCAGGCAATCCGCCAGCAGAGACGGCCAAGGAGCTAGCAGAATCTCAAGAAACCCCCGAATTTTCCTTGGAACAATTTGTAGAAGCCGCATACGACAAAGCGGTAGGAGCTCTCACAGATGGCAGACTATGCACTCCAAAAGAAATCCCCCCGTCAAAAGAGGAAGTTCTGGCAAAATTAAGAACACTTTCTCCTGAAAAACTGGAAGTTGTAAGAGAAATGAAAGTTCCAATGCTGGTAGTTGAACCTAAGGGACTTTCGTACAAAAGATTCATGAAAAATCTTGATACAGGCACAAAAACAAGAAACGAAACATTTATTACAGACAGCAGAAAGAAGCAATTTGCTCTTCAGGATAAGGCTCTGGGCATCAAGGGAGATGGCGCAGTAGC
The DNA here is from genome assembly GCA_041648305.1 of Candidatus Altimarinota bacterium. Lineage (GTDB taxonomy): Bacteria > Patescibacteriota > Gracilibacteria > UBA1369 > LOWO2-01-FULL-3 > JABILX01. Next base: position 76,973 of record JBAZPI010000001.1, read on the forward strand.
AGGTTGGACGATTGGAATTGCGGAAGGAGCCGAGGAATTGGATAGTGAATACGGATATTTGAGAGATTTAACAGCTAAGTGGAAAAAAGGCGCGCAAGCAACAAGAGGAGCGGTACTGGTGGATCACACAAAATTCGCCTTAATGCAGAAACAAGCAATTATGTCAGGAAAAAGGCTGGACCAGATAAATTGGTCAGTTCTTAGCAGAAGAGACAACAACAATGAAACAGTTTGTGAAGACGGCCTCGTTTCGGGCGGCGCCTTCCTTGAGTACTACGACTACGTCCACTTCGTCGAGGCCTACCCGTATGACCTCTACCTCTACGCCCGCTTCCGCGCCGTGGTGATAGCTTAAAATTGAATTTTGGATTTTGATTTCAAATCTTTTGAAATTTAATTTTGAATTTTTCGGTAAAGTGCTAAAATTTAACACGGCCGTGAATAGAAACCTGCCCTCGCCCAAAGGCGACGAGGCAAGGCTACCGCCAAAAAAAAAGCACATAAGCTATCACGTTTGAGCCGAATCAGCTCCAGAACATTGGGGTGAAACAATAAAATTATTCTTTCTGCGGATTGAATAATCAACGGATGGGTTCGGTCAAAATAAAGTTCAGGCCTCGTTTCGGGCGGCAACTACAATGAGTACAACGACAACGTCAACTTCAACGAGAACAACCCGAATGACAACTACAACAACGCCCGCTTCCGCGCCGTGGTGAAAGATTATGTGCTTTTCACTGACTTCAGCCATCCGCCAAGCATTCTGCCTATTTCTTTCAAGTTTTCCTGCGCTTCGAAAATAATTGTTTCATTTGCAAGCTTTAACTCCAGAAATAGCCTGAATTTCAGCATGATAATTTCAAGCAAAGCGCTCGCTTTCATCAAGTAAGGAGCCTTCATTGGCTTTGCGGCATTTTTAGCGAAAATCAAGCTTTCAAGAAATTGCAGAACATTCTTTTCAAGTTCAGTCCCAAGCGAATACTTCATGCGCTTGTTTAACGCGTTATTCAGAGTTAGAGTCGTTTTGTACATTTCATAAGACTTGTTTATGACGGGGAAAATTGCATCCATAAATTTAAGTTTAAAAAATATTTGGCAAAGTTGGTTCAAATTCAAGAAAGGGAAGAAATATACTCTTCGCCTTCACGAATTCCAGTACAATTTGGAAGAAAACCTACGCAAAATGTTTGTTGATCTGAACTTCGATCATTACCAGCATGGCGGATATAAAAAATTCATAGTCAAAGATAACAAAAAGAGAGAAATCTCCGTATGCGAAATAAGAGACAGGGTTCTCCATAGATTGATTTACGAATACTTATGCGAAGTCTACGACAAGACCTTCGTTTTCGACGCATGGTCTTGCAGAAAAGGTAAAGGACTTCAAGGAGCAATAAAACGAACTCAAAAGTTCATGTGGACACACAAGAACGGATATGTTTGGAAGTCCGACATCAAGAAATTCTTCGACAACGTGAACAAGAAAAAATTGAAAGAAACCTTAAGCCGCAGGATCAAAGACGAAAAAACATTCAAACTTTTATGCGTGATAATAGATAGTTTTCATTCAGACTCATGCGCCAATAAAGGCATTCCGATAGGGAATCTCACCAGTCAGATATTTTCAAATATTTATCTCAATGAGTTGGACAGATTTGTGAAATACAAGATCAAACCGAAAGCCTATCTGCGGTATGGCGATGATTTCATTTTGATGGAATCAAATTTGGAAAATCTCACTTCGATGAAACAACGAGTCGAATTGTTTATAAAAAATGTTTTGGACATGGAAATCAATCGCAAGAGCGAGGCGGTTATCAAAGCAAAACACGGGTTAAAATTTCTCGGAGTAATTATTTATCCTAAAAGCCGAACCCTAAACAAAAGAAATGAAAACAAAATCTTAAAAAACTTAAATCCCAAAAATACCCCAAGCTACCACGGAACCGTAAGCCAAAACGGCTCGCGAAAATTTCAAAAGAAATTTTCATGGCAAATACTGAAACTCATCCAAGAAACGCAAAATTTTATTCAATCTCCATCCTGAAATCCAACCCCCTGCTTCCCATCGTCAAGCACCCCATTGAAATAATATCAACACCTGTTTTCGCATATTCAACCAGATTCTCTTCGCAAATCCCTCCTGAAGCCTCAAATAAAACATTATCATAAAATCCTTTGCTTTTCGCCACTTTCAAAACCTCCTCAATCTCCCCAGACTTCATATTATCAAACATGATACACGCCGGAGCCTCAATTCCTCCGCTGGAAACAAACGAAGACAGAGCCTCTGCGGCCTTCAAGGCACCTTCCTTGTCCTCAACCTCAATCTCAATAAAACGCGCCTGAACGCCACTTTCTGATATATTTTTGATAGCGGTAGTGAATGATCCGCCCAGTAGCGCCAGATGATTATCTTTCACCAAAATAGCGTCGCTCAAATTCAGCCTGTGAGTCCCACCACCGCCAATCACAACAGCTTTTTTATCAAGTAATCCCCAAAGAGTTTTGCGCGTCGGGGTAATCAAAACACCCAGCCCCTCCTTACGCAAAATTTCGCACAAGTGCGTGGTATAAGTCGCAACTCCACTCATCCTCATTAGTAAATTCAAAACAACTCTCTCAACAGCTAAAACGTCCCGCGCAGCGCCCTCGATAACCAAAACTTTGTCTCCCTTGCAAACTTTTTCCCCATCCTTTTTCAGCCCTTCAACCTTAAGCGCAGACAGCCTGGGCCTAAATCTGGGGTCGCTTTCAACCAAAAAATACATTATCTCCTCAAGTCCGGCCACAATCCCATCATCACCAGCCACAACAGTCGCTTTAGCGACAACATCTTCCCCCAAAACGCTCTCGGTGGTTATATCTCCATTTGGGGCTAGATCCTTTTCCAACTCCAGAAAAGTATATCGAAAAACCCACTGCTTATAGTCCCCCTTGTGTACATTCAAAAAATCCTTGGCATTGTGAGTCAGATTTTTTAAGGCATTTCTATCCATATATTCCTTTAGACCTCTTTACATAACCCCATGAACGAATCGAAGCCAAAGCGTCTTCACCATATCAATTGTAGCCTTGGCAAGCGCAAGAAGTAGAGTCTTTAAGTCTCTAATTTTCTTTACAATATTATTCAGCTCGAAAGCATTCATACTTCCGGGACGTCTTATGATCCTCGTTGCTCGTTTATTTAAATACTTAATTTCCTTTTCGATTTCTTTTTTAATTTGCTTAAACATAACTTCCTGAGAAGGAGCCTCCGCCAAAAGTTTCGCCCTAATTTGCGCAGGGGTTAGATTTGCATATTTACCACCACCTTTTCCCCCTGTAGCGCCGTCTCCCTTCCGTTCTGACTGTTCCTTCATTACCTCAGAAACCTCTCCCTGTATCTCGGCTGATTCACCAAGATCGATATACTCAGCAGCTTTAGAAGAAGTATTCTCAAAAGTTTGCTTAGGCAAATTTGATACTCTTTCTCCCTTTTGTTGCTGATGCAAGGATTCAGGAGAATGAGTTGGGTTTTCCGGTGTTGTTTGTGTACTTTTATCCATATTTACTCCTCTCAATTATAGCTTAAAATTTGTAAAAAAGCAAAAGTTCATATAAAATTCACAACATGAAAAAAGATTTACCGAAAGCTTACGAAGCGGGAAAACACGAAAACAAAATCTACAAAAAATGGGAAGATTCGGGTTTATTCACTCCAAAAATCGATAAAAAGAAACGCCCATTCGTTATTTCGATGCCACCGCCGAACGCGACCGGCCAATTACACCTTGGTCACGCGATGATGTTGGCCCTGGAAGATATAATGATAAGATTTCACAGGATGAATGGCGACCCCTCTCTTTGGCTACCAGGAACCGATCATGCTGCGATCGCGACCCAGAACAAAGTCGAGCAGCTTTTGGCGAAAAAAGGGATTTCCCGCCACGATCTTGGCAGGGAAAAATTTCTGCACGAAGTTAGAGAATACGTCGCGGACTCGAGAGATACGATCCGAAATCAAATTCGTAAAATGGGAAGCTCCTGCGACTGGACTCGCGAACGATACACACTCGACGAAGGACTGTCGGAAATTGTAGCCACAGTTTTTGAAAAAATGTACAAGGACGGCTTGATATACAGGGGAGACAGAATAGTTAACTGGTGTCCGCGCTGTCATTCAACTCTCGCGGATGACGAGGTCGATTATAAGGAGGAGAAGGCAAAATTATACTGGATTAAATACGGCCCTTTCACTCTTGCCACGACAAGACCCGAAACGAAGCTAGGGGATACTGCGGTCGCAGTCCACCCAAAAGACAAAAGATACAAACATATGATAGGCAAAAAATACATGATCCCCGGAGTATTGGGTGAATTCGAAGTGGTTGTTGTTGCCGATGAAGCGGTCGATATGGAATTCGGTTCCGGAGCAATAAAGGTCACCCCAGCCCACAGTTTCGCGGACTTCGAAATCGCGCAAAGACACAATCTTCCTGTTAAAAAAGTTATCGATGAAGACGGGAGAATGATGGAGAACTGCGGTAAATACGCCGGAATGACAACCAAAGAATGCAGAAAAGCGATCCTCGAAGATATGGAGAAAATGGGCATACTTCTGAAAGTTGAGGACTACGATCACAAATTATCAGTTTGTTATCGATGCGGAACTTCCATAGAACCGCTAACTTCAAAACAGTGGTTTGTTGACGTAAACAAACGCCTAAAGTGCCTCGGCAACAAATCGCTCAAAGAAAAATCAATTGAAGTTGTCAAAAAAGGCGAAATCAAAATAATTCCTTCAAGGTTTAATAAAACTTACTTCCATTGGATGGAAAATTTAAGAGATTGGTGCATATCAAGACAGATCTGGTGGGGACATAGAATTCCTGTTTGGTATTGCAAAAAATGCGGTGAAGTTTTAGTCGGCGCAAAACCGCAAACAAAATGCCGCAAATGCAACTCTAAAGAATTCAAACAAGATCCGGACACGCTGGATACATGGTTTTCATCCGGCCTCTGGACTTTTTCAACTTTAAACTGGCCGAACGGCGAAGATTTCAAATACTTCCATCCGACAAGCGTTCTTGAAACCGGCTATGACATTCTCTTTTTCTGGGTGGCAAGAATGATCTTGATGACGACATACACGACAGGCCAAGTTCCATTCGAAAATGTCTATCTTCACGGACTTATACGCGACAAAAACGGGGAAAAAATGAGTAAATCAAAGCCGGAAACATGCATTGATCCATTGGACATGATTGATAAATACGGAACCGATGCGGTCAGATTAAGCTTGGTAATGGGAAGCACAGCAGGCAACGACATCCGTCTTTACGAAGAAAAAATCGCCGGTTATAGAAACTTCATTAATAAAATTTGGAACTCATCCAGGTTCGTTTTGATGAATCTGGAAAAAGAAGATTTGGGAATTGAATTCAAGCCGGACATGTTGAAATCATTGGCGGACAAATGGATAGTTTCCAGGTTAAACAACCTCATAAAAGATGCAACTAAGGGGATTGAAACGTTCAGATTTGGAGACGCAGGAATGAAAATCTACGACTTCTTTTGGACTGAATTCTGCGACTGGTATTTGGAAATATCCAAAGGCGAACTCAAAAATCCGGCAGTACTAAAACACGTGTTAGAAACTGTCCTGATCCTTCTTCATCCATTCACACCGTTCATCACAGAAGTAATCTGGGCAAATCTCGGCAAAAAAACACTTCTCCTAGGAGAAAAATGGCCGAAATTCGAGAAGGACTCTTCTTTCCCAGAAGACGAGAAATCGATGACAAGAGTGCTGGACGTAGTCTCAGCAATCAGAAGTGCGCGTGCCGAATACAAAGTAGAACCGATCAAGAAAATCAAGGCGGCAATTTACTCGAAATTTCACAAGGATTTAGAAGCGCAAAGAGAACCGATCATGAGATTGGCTCGTCTCGATGAATTGGAAATTAGCAACAAAGGCAAACGCCTTCCAAAATCTAAGTCAATAATTCTCCCTCAAATCGAAATTTATTTGCCACTACAAGAAATGATCGACACAGAAAAAGAAAAATTAAGGTTGGCGAAAGAAATTCACCTCCTCACAGAATCCATAGAAAAGCTGGAATTGAAACTTTCAAACAAAGGGTTCGTAAATAACGCTCCGCGCGAACTGGTCGACAGAGAAAAAATCAAACTTGAGGAAGCTCGCAGCAACTTAAATAAGCTGAAAAAAGAAGAAAGTCTCCTTTAAAAATTGTCTGATTTAGGGTATAATACCCTGAAAAGCAAAACGTATGGAAGAAGCATTTTTCAGACAAATCAGACGAAACATAGAAGCCCTCATAGTTGATGGAGAACTTACCGAAGCGTACATAAAATGCAAAGAAATACTAGAAAAACACCCAAATCAAAAGGGGATAATTGATTTAAAAAAAGAAATAGAAAAAAGAATGATTGCCGAAAATCAAGAGATTGTAAAAGCAGGTATTAAAGAAGTGGAAGAGCTAAACAAGAAAAACAACAAAGAACAAGCTTTAAAAAAACTAAAAGAACTTTTGAACCTCTCTCCCAACAACGAAAGCCTGAAAAGGATGTATCTGAAAATCCAAAAAAGATATAAGAACGAATTAGATAAGGCCCAGGAAGTCTTTTTAAATCGCAAAACCGAAGAACTGAAAAAACTGATGGACACCGACGATATGACGAAGCTGCTTCAAGTACTGCAAACATTTTCCAGGGAATACCGAGACAACAAAGAAATCCAAGCGTTAGCCAAAAGTTATAGAGAAAAAATCGTAGAGAAAGAAATAAGAAAAAAAGAAGAACTCCTAAGCTCGACGAAATTCGATGACATAGACGGATTTCTGAATGACCTAAAAAAGATAGATGAAAGCTCGAGCGCAATAAAAAATGTAGAGGCTTACATCCGCAAAAGAAAAATGGGGAACCAAGTTGAGAACGTAGAAGAATTTATATTCTCAAGCGAAGATAATTTGATAACTCTAATGAAACTCAAGAAATACGAAGAAGCGGTAATCGTAGCAAACGAAATTTTAAAAACATCTCCTGAAAATAACAACGTAAAAAGAATTTTAGAAAAGGCAAAAAGAAAAGCCTTTTTCCTCAATCAGAAAGAGACAGTTCGCAGAATATTTCAGAAACTCCCGGCTCTGAAAGCGGAATACAAAAAGAACAAAGCGGGCTTTATTAGCCTTTGAGCTTGTAAACTTTTCTACCGACTCTGACAAACTTCGGATTATTTTTTAGAGCAAGGACTATAGTGATTTCTTTGACTTGTCTTTTTTTCAACACATCCCTAATAATCTGGTCCTGAGACATTTCACCCTTCTCTTTAAGAATCTTATAAATAACTTCAGCTACAGTTCCTTTCTCATAACCCCACTCCTTAAGGGCGTAAATCCCGCGACCGATAAGAATGAATTGAGGATGGCGTATAAGCTCATTGTGGACCGCCTGAACATTCACCCTCTTGCTGTCGAAATTCTTGCCGGAAATTCTCTCCGCAATATCAACAAAATGCATTGGTGTTTTGTCAGAGGTCAACACAAACGAAATTTTGTCTCTGAGAGTTCTTGGATGGATATGGCGCCATTCATAAAGACCAACTTTATCTTGATCAAGAACTTTCACCCTTTTATCAATATCCATCAAGGACTTAAACGTTTTGTCGCCAAGTTGGAAGTCCTTCAAAACCTTATCCAAGTCTCTTTCCAGTCGATGAATCGGTCTCGTATCCCCATACTTTCTGAGTTGATTCACGGCCTTAGAAGCAGCATGCTTCAATGAATAGTCGGAAATATTCTTTCTTCGGACATAAGGATTGAAATCGATTGTGTTCCCAATACACTCAAGATCGTCATGCAAAAACAAAGCCAGCCTTATAGCGTTCACATCGACTTTGGCTTCAGCAATGGGGAGAACAGCCATCAATTTTGAAATTAAAATATCTTCCCTAATAATTCCACCTGATTCCTCAATAAAATGATTTGAAATAGCATGAATGTGCGTAAGAGCGGTGTTAAACACGTTCCTTCTCATCTTTGATAAAGCGTTCTTTTCAATTTGTCTAATCCTTTCGCGAGTCACCGAAAAATCTCTGCCGATTTCCTCCAATGTGTGCTTGCGAGTGCTGTTTAGATTGAATCTTTTGACAATTACGACCTTCTCTTTTTCGGAAAGAAGAAGCAAAAGATTCTTAACGATACCGTCAAGTTCAAGGAGGGTAGCGACAAGATCGCCAGTCTGCGGAGTGGTTGTTGTTTGCATAAGAATGAGGGTAAGAGGGTTATTTGCTACGTCGAATTATAAAAACACTTTGCCTATTTGGCAAAGAAATCGTCTTATTCGAATTTACAAAAACGAACGTTGTTTTGAAACTCCAAATTATTCCAAGATGTATCCCGCACACGGAACTGTTTTTATAAGTTCAAATTCAATAAAATCTTTTAATTTCTTTCGCAGCCTGCTCATATGGACGTCGACAGTATCCGTTGAAGCCAGTAAATTCTTGCCCCATATAAACTCAAACAGATCCAATTTTGAAACAATTTTTCCCTTCTGCGAAAAAAGAAATTTCATTATAAAAAATTCTTTATTCACTAGTTTTAAAAAGGATCGATCATTTATATGCAAAATCCTCGTGGTGGGGTCCAATCTGAATTTAATTCCGTTAACTTCTAGTTTTTGAGAATTATCAAAGTCGATAGAAGTCGTTTTTTCAAAAATGCCGGCAATATTTCTGAAAGCAAAAGGCGCTAAAAAAATAGGAGCCTTTACGGACTCCTTGAACACATTCAGCATTTCAATATCAACTCTGTCGATCAATAGAAAAATATTTTTACCGGGAACAAGATTTCTCAAATGCAGACAAAAATTGACATGTTGCTCCGTAGGAGCGGTCATCCGCACAAAGAACCCGTCGTGATAAATAAAATCGTAGCTATCCAAAATGGAAAAATTCGTTTTATATATGAGCGTTTTCAAATTGGTTGAGTTCAATCCCTTTTGAACACTTTGCGCGGTCAAATAATTTGAAGTTATAATCGCAGATAACATAGGCTCGAATTCTGGGGGTGAAACTACCGAATTGCAACACCCTTTAGCGCCCATACGCATCAAAGTGTTCGAATTCAAGGAGAGACCCAAGTAAATAGAAGTAAATAAAAGTGTTGTTGAATTAAATACAACAGGCATATAAACTATACGATGTCACTTGGAAATCTAATTTATCCTATAAAAAAACAATTATGGCAGAAGATTCAAAAAAACAGTATTTGGTGAAAATCACGGAAGACGTTGAGAACGGTAGTTTCGTTAATGCGATTTCGGTTCATTTCAACGGGAACGAATGCGTGCTGGACATGGGATATACTCTACCAAACGCAGAGAAACCAACAATCAAAATTGTAAGCAGGTTGAATATGACGCACAGAACCGCAGAATCTTTTCTCAAGGTGCTCTCAAACGCGCTTTTGGATTTCAAAAACAAGAACAAAACAGAAAAATAACTCAATAACTCTCATGGAAAACAACACTCTAGAAAAAGTCGTCGCATTATGCAAAAGACGCGGCTTCATATATCCGGGGTCTGAGATATATGGAGGTTTAGCGAATACCTGGGACTACGGACCATACGGAATATTGCTCAAAAAAAATATAAAGGACCTGTGGTGGCATACCTTCGTCACAAGTCGTGAAAACATAGTTGGATTGGACTCGGCAGTTCTATTAAATCCCACCGTATGGGAAGCGTCAGGACATCTGGAATCATTCAGCGATCCATTGATGGACTGCAAAAAATGCAAGGAAAGAGTAAGGGGCGACAAATTAATAGAGGAACGTCTAGGCGTTGAAGCAGCAGCCGGTAAATCACTGCAAGAAATTGGCAAGATTATTAAGAAAGAAAAGCTTGCATGTCCAAAATGCGGAGCATGTGACTTCACTGAAGCGAGATCTTTCAATTTGATGTTTAAAACCCATCTTGGAGTCCTTGAAAAAGAAACCATCCCCGTATACATGCGCCCGGAAACAGCGCAGGGAATATTTGTGAATTTCAAGAACATAATCCAAACATGCAGGGTCAGAGTCCCTTTCGGGATTGCTCAAATAGGAAAAGCGTTCAGGAATGAAATCACTCCCGGGAACTTCACGTACAGAACCAGGGAATTCGAACAAATGGAACTAGAATATTTCATTAAACCAAACGATAAAAAAGAAACGCTAAAAGTATTTAAAGAATGGGAAAAAGATTGTTTCGATTGGTTCTTGTCACTTGGGATAAAAAAAGAAAATCTACGCTTCCGCGAACACGAGAAAAAAGAACTATCCCACTACTCAAGCATGACAGTCGACGTAGAATACAAATTTTCATTTGGCTGGGGCGAACTTATGGGACTCGCTGATAGAGGACAATTCGATTTAACTCAACACGAGAAATACTCAAAACAAGATCTCAAATATCAAGATCCTATGACCAACGAGAAATATCTGCCGGCAGTCATAGAACCATCATTCGGCGTTGATAGAACACTTCTCACAGTTTTGCTGGACGCATACGACGAAGACGAAATAGGTGGCGAAAAAAGAGTTGTAATGAGATTCTCTCCCAAAACAGCCCCAATAAAAGTCGCAATTCTTCCTCTGATGAAAAAAGAAGAGCTCACCAAGGTCGCAAGAAAGATATTCAAAGATCTTTTAGATCATTTCGCTGTCGAATACGACGAATCGGGAGCTATAGGCAAAAGATATCGCCGCCAGGATGAAATAGGCACGCCATTTGCCATAACGGTAGATTACGACACATTGGAAGACAACACGGTGACTTTGCGAGATCGCGACACAACCAAGCAAAAAAGAGTGAAAATCGAAGATCTGAGGGAAAAGATAGGAAAAGCAGTGGATTAGCAGACACCGAAGATGTCCATTCTACATATATCTTCTATTACCCACCTCGCCTGGATTTCCCCGGGATTTTCCCCGGGGAAAAGTTTACAGATTAGATTTTACAGGTTAAACCGTTTCCTCGGGATTTTCCCCCCTCCTCTTGATAAAACCTCCTATTTCTGGTAAAATATTAGGATAAAATTAAAAATAAATACGAAATGGCTGACTTCTTGAAGATGATAGGGGATTTCATTGCTGATAATCCGTGGTGGACTATTTTGGGGATAATTGGATTTATCATACTTTTAAGCAGCGGCTTAAGGCTTTTAAGAAGGGTATACGCTGCAAGATCCTTTAAAAACAGAATCTTCTTCAGAATAACCATGCCACGAGAAGATTCCCATAAGGATAAAGAAAAAGAGACGGAAAAAGACTTCAGAGAAAAAATCTCGGTAATGGCACAATTTTATAGGAACCTCGAAGAAACCAGCGAAATGAATTTATGGAATATTATCAAAACAAAACTGTTGAAAAACAACGTGTTCTCACTTGAACTTGTCGCGGAACAAAAAGTTGTGAATTTCTACGTATCAAGCCCGAAATACTACTCAGACATAGTCGAAAAACAGATAACTTCATATTATCCGGACGCGGAAGTTATCCAAGTGGAACCATACAAGCACCTGCCGGAAGGGAACAAAATGAAAGGATATTACGCGTACCTGGAAAAACCATATTGGTTCCCAATAAAAACCTTTAAAAAAATCGAAAACGACCCATTGAATGATCTGTCAAACATCTTCTCAAACATGAAAGAGGAAGAAACAGCTGTTTACCAGCTTGTGATCAGACCAAGAGACGGTAAATGGCAAAAAAGAGCGGAAAAACAGGGTAGTAGCTACTTTCAAGGCGGCAAAACAAGTAGGCTCTCAGGGATTCCAGTATTAGGGAAATTATTCGCAATATTGGCGGGAATAGTCGGAGGATATGAAAAATATAAACAACACGCCCCAAAAGAAGATGTCCAAGCCGGATACGTAAGAATGCTCCAAACAAAAGAAGAGGTTGCGAAAAGTATAGGAGAAAAAGCCCAACAGGCTGGATTCGATACAGTATTAAGGATTTTGGCAACAGCCAAAACCGAAGAAAGAGCGGAAAATATATGCAATAACATGGTTGTTGGATTAAACCTTTTTAAGGATCCATCCATGAACTTCTTCCAAACTAAAAGATTGTTCTTCATCGACAGTTTGAACGACAAATTAATGTTAAGAAACTTCGAAAAAAGATTTTTGGCGAAAGGCTTCCCGTTCACAAACGAGAAGATGTCTATATTGGCAGAAGACGAACTTGCGAGTTTATTCCATTTTCCACACAGTAAATACAACACAAGCCCGACCATTCGATGGCTTTTATACAAAGTTTTGCCGGCCCCGACAGATGCTCCTCAAGAGGGTATTTTGCTCGGCAGAAATGTTTATCGCGGCAGATCAATGGATATTCACTTCGCGGACAAAGACAGATCCCGCCATCACTACGTAATTGGTAAATCTGGTACCGGTAAATCAAATTTCCTTTCGTTTATGGCACGTCAGGACATTCAGGCGGGAAAGGGTATATGCGTGATCGATCCTCATGGAGATTTGATAGAAGAAATTATTCAATTCGTACCAAAAGAGCGCGCAAAAGACGTAATAATATTCGATCCATCCGATACGGAAAGACCGATGGGGTTGAATATTCTCGAGGCGGGAACACCGGCAGAGATGGATCTTGCCTCAAGCCAGGCAACAGAAATCTTCATCAAACTTTTTGGCGACGAAATTTTCGGCCCGCGAATTCAGCACTACTTCCGCAATGGATGCTTGACTTTGATGGAAGATAAAGACGAAGGAGCCACTCTCATCGACGTCCCCCGTATCTTTGTAGATGAAGAATTTATGAGATACAAAGTGAAAAAAGTCACAAATCCCGTCGTAAAATCTTTCTGGAAAAACGAATACGCAAACACCGGAGCCCGCGAGCGTGAAGAGATGATTCCGTATTTCAGTGCGAAGTTCGGTCCGTTCATCACGAACTCGATTATGCGCAACACAATCGGCCAGACGAAATCGGCATTCAACTTCCGTGAAATAATGGATACGGGAAAAATTCTGCTGGTTAAATTGTCAAAGGGTAAAATTGGAGATTTAAATACGCAACTTCTCGGATTGGTTATGGTGGCTAGAATCCAAATGGCAGCCATGAGCCGCACCGACATACTGGAAAAAGATCGTCGTGATTTCTACCTGTACGTGGACGAGTTCCAGAGCTTCGCAACCGACAGTTTCTGCTCAATCCTTTCAGAAGCGAGAAAATATCACCTCTGTTTGATAATGGCTCATCAGTACATAAATCAGTTGGTAACATCAAAATTTGGCGTAACTTCAACTCAAATTAGAGATGCTGTATTTGGTAACGTCGGCTCACTAAGCTCATTTAAAGTTGGCGCGGACGACGCCGAATACTTGGCAAAAGAATTTGCGCCGTTGATAACGGAACAGGATTTGGTGGGGATTTCGAATTACAAACAATATGTAAGACTCAACATTAACAACACTACCTCGAGACCGTTCTCGATGGACACAATATACGACATGAAGGGTGCTAGCGAGAAAGTGGGTAAAATAGTAAAAGAATACTCCCGAATGAAACATGGTCGAAAGAAAGCGTTTGTGGACCAAGAAATAACAGCTAGAATCGGCATAAGCGTGGACGACGAAGCCGTAGACGTATCAAAACTTCCAAGTCTCCCAAACCAAACCCAGGCGGGAAACCCAATGGCGAAAATTCTCGCACAGGCAAAAGAAGAAGCGGGCAAGCCACAACAGGCGCCTCAGCAGACACCGCAGGTGTCAATTCCTACTCCTGCCGCGCCAGCAGCGCCAGCCGCTCCAACCGCCCCAGCCACGAGCGATAAATAGCTTGAACTTTAGGCCCCCGAAATGGGAGAATCCCAGTGATGGAAAATAACACTTTAAAAGCAATCCTCGTTGATGTTGTTCCTCATGGGACTTCTACGATAAAAGCGCAAACAAATCTCGATGAACTAAACAGTTTGGTAAACACGCTGGGTGGAATAACGATAAAGAAAGTTATTCAAAAACGTGGACGCCCATCAGCCAAAACATTTCTAGGATCGGGAAAAACGCAAGAAGTCGCAGAGTTCGTCAAAATCCTCCATACAAATGTCGTAATCTTCAACAACATCCTGAAGCCGAATCAGGTACTGCATCTCACTGCGATCCTAAAAACAAAAGTTTGGGACAGAGTTGATTTAATACTGAAAATATTTGAAAAACACGCAACAACCAGAGAATCCAAGCTTCAAATCAATTTGGCAAAGCTATATCACGAATTCCCGAAATTATACGGGAAAGGATATGCAATTGGAGAGTATGGGAGAGGAGTGGCCTTTTCGCAGCAAACAGGCGGAGGGGCAGGAAAGACCGGTGTGCGCGGACCCGGAGAAAAATACCTGGAACAGAGAAAGCGTCACCTACGCAGACAAATAAAGATCTCCGAAGATCAGCTGGAAGTAATTAAAAGACAAAGGAAATCCCAACGCGAAGTTCGTAAACGTAAAAATCTTAAGACAATCGCAATCGTCGGATACACAAATAGCGGCAAATCGACGCTTCTCAAGGCTCTGACTGGCAAAAAAGAGGTTTATATCGCTGACGAGCTATTCGCTACTCTGGATACGAAAATAGGGGATATGTATTTGCAGCAATACGGCACAGTCCTCGTTGCGGACACGATAGGTTTCATAAAGGATCTCCCTCCATTTCTGATTAAATCTTTTCTTGCGACTCTCGAAGAGGTGAAAGAGGCGGATTTGATACTACATGTTATCGACATTTCCGATCCGAGAGTACTCGAGAAAATCAAAGTCGTTGAAAAAATCCTCGAAGAACTTGGATGCGGCGAAAAGCCAAGAATAAATGTTCTAAATAAAATCGACGAAGTCCATAGGAAACGTTTTCGCAAACTGCCAGGAAATTCCATAGCAATATCAGCACTAAAAAAACAAGGGGTAGGAGATTTGATTGAAAAAATTAAGAATTATTTAAGAAAAATGTAAGAAAAAATTAAACTCGATTTAAGTTTTTTGTAAGGTTCATATGCTAAAATTGATTTGATTTTTTTAATATATTTATATATCACATTTATGAATTATAAATATAACTTATACATAATGAAACCCACTATAACATTCACTAGCACACTCCCTGCTAATTTAATGTCTTGGCTTACGAAACAAGCCGAAAAAGAAAATACGACAAAAAGAGCAGTAATAGAACAAGCTCTGAAAATTTACCAAGATGAAACAAAAAGGGAAGAATTAGAAGAAACTTTCAAAAGAGCTTCCAAGGATAAAGACATGCTAGAAATGGCTGAAGAAGGCATGGACGATTATTATGAACAATTAAATTAGATAGCCGAAACATCTTTAATTTTTTACTATAATTACCATGAAACAACTCAACGAAAAAGACTTTGAACAAGCCCTTAACAAAACATTAATTACAGGAACGTATATTTTCAATACAAGTTATGTTCTCGATTACTCATTCAAGAAATTACATTTCCAAAATTTAAGAATAATAAATGGAAGTTTCACTGACAGTCTTTTTCAAAATTGCAAATTTATAAATGTAATTTTTGAATCCGTACATTTGGATGAATGTGATTTTAAAAACTGTCATTTCGAAAATGCAATCTTCAAAAATTGTACAACTGAAAATATTCAATTTATCGAGTGTAATAATATGCCAAATATTATGTAGAATTTCACTGTAAGAGCTTGTTCGAAATGAACAATTTTTTACAGTGGGGAATGTCTACATCACAACAACAAGGAGATTCCAATGGCACTGCTCCGTGAAAAACGACCAGATGGAACGTTCCTCGTCTGGCATGACGGTGACAACATGCACCAGAACCACTGGCACATCGCCCCCGATGGCACGCTGCTCTCGGTGAAAGAAGGAGGTGACTACAAGTACAAGCGTAGCGACGTTCGGAAGAGCATCACAACCGTGACTGGCTTCAACTGGAATCATGGCTGGAAAGATCTGGGACACAACATGGAAACCAACGACCCGGACTGGTAGACGTCCACACCGACTGATGTAAGACATTCCTCCACCCCACATTCGAGGGCTTTCTGTAAAAAGAAAGCCCTCCTCTCCTTAAAAAATAAAGGATACATCCGTATAACTTGAGAAAAACAAAACAAATAACCTGGATCAAGATTCGGAAATAATAACATTCCAACCAAGAACAATCTCAAAAGGGAGACTTATTAAGAAAATCGGGAGAATAACCGAAGAGGAATTAAAAAAAACGATCAGCGGACTGATATGCGTGCTGAGCTACTAATACAAACCTGGTAGCAGGAGGCGGGATCGAACCGCCGACCTCGGGCTTATGAGTCCCGCGCTCTGACCAACTGAGCTATCCTGCCTAGAGCGAACAGAATGCAATTCTGATTCGCTCAACACCTAAAAAGGTATTGAACTCACTCGTTCTTTTACCAAGAAAATAACATAAAATCAAGTAAAATCACTCTAGAGACTCTTTAGGAAAATAGTCATTCGCCACACTCTCTTCGTACTTGAAAGGACTTATCTCCTCGGGGAAATATTCGCCGTACTCGCCAGTAGCTGTCATGTGAGCGATAAGCTGAGCGCGAAGGTCTTTGTACTCGCTTTGCTCGTACTGCTTATTGAAAATACAGTACTGCCGCTTCTTCAACGAAACACACCCGAAACAATCATTACAATTCATACAAAAATCCGTGTACTCACTATTCTTGCAATTCCCGCTTATCAAAGAAAATTTAACATTATAATTCTCGTCAAACCCGATATGCTCATAACAAAGCTCAAAATACTCACAATAATTGACGTCGTACGAATCCTTTCCATCTATAACCTGCGCACAGTACGCACAATCCCACAACTTCTTCACATCAAAGCAATATCGAGCATTTTTGCTATTCACAATAAAGTTGCCGGTACAATCCTCAGACTTCAGAATTCTTGAAGATCGATGCGGAAAATTCAATTTTTCCATTCCAAGATATTCGTTCGCCCTTGCCAAGCCCTCAACCGTATTCAATTTCAAAGCTTTCTTTCTCTCGAAAAACTCCTCCTTGGAATACTTCTTATTGGCAATGTAGTATTGCTGCCTTTTAAGTCCGGTACAGCCAATGCAGTCGTTGCATCCCTGACACTCGTAACAAGATGTGCAATCAGTACACCCTTCACAAGATTGGCAGAAATCCGAGTTGTACATTTTTTCGCAATCCACGCATTCGTAAGTTAATTCGCTCTCACGTACCAAAAAACTATCAACACAATCCTTCGACTCATAAGGATTTCCGTACATGCAATCCTCGACCTGCACGCTCCCGTAACAAAGATAACAATTCTTGGCAAAATCCACGTAATTACAAAATTCACAATTAACAGCACGAGAAGTAACGACAGCCAACCCCAATCGAGGCACACGATCCACCAAAGTTTTGAATTGAGGGAAAAATGGCTCATCAACACGAAACTCAACGCCAAAATCCAAAGGTTCCCACTTATCGCTCCACCAGCAGTCGGTACAATACACCGGATGCACGGCGTCAGGACGATACGCGGAAATCATGTCTTTTTTGCACAAATCACACTTCCTGCGATAGAGAGAATGTTCGTTCCTGAACCTCATACGACGCATCATTCTGCATTGCGGGCAAAGAGTAGGAGGCGGCACAGAAATCTTTTTATAAAAAGCCTGATCGGCACCAGTAACCTCGAATTCTCGCATACAACTTTTGCAAGTTTTGACCATTTATATCAAATTTTTCTACCAAACTTTTTGACAATCAAAGCGGAAACTAACGACAGAATAATCAAAACCACGAAAGAAAATGCGAACGAAAGAACAACAGCAGCAGCCCCAAGAGCCTCTTCACCACCAGCCCCCCTCATGGCATAAAAGAGCGGAAAAGCATAAAAAACAACAGCACTAATAAAAGCGGTTAATGGCAATACAGAGAACGGACTCCTCTTGCATTTACCCAAATAACATCTGCAAGCAAAAAAGAACATCACTATAAAGGGAAGAAACAGGAGTGACCAGAAAAGGAAATTGTAAACAGCACGGATATTCATAAGAAATGGTTATTTTTCTGGTTGCGGGGGGAGGATTCGAACCTCCGACCTCAAGGTTATGAGCCTTGCGAGCTGCCTCTGCTCCACCCCGCGCCAATTCAAAAATACTTTCGTGAAAGCGAGAGGATAGTAATGAAAAACCATCAGAAAGTCAAACCTCTAACCCAATTCCATTGCCAACACTAACGGCCGTGATGCAACTACCCGCCATCGCGGATCTTTAACAACTTCTTTCATTATTTTTCTCAACACAGAATCACCTTTCGCATCTGCAAAAAACATTCCTTCTCCTTTATTGCTACGCTTACATGGATACAAACGGTCATCTTTTTCTCCAATATTCAAACACCATAATTCCCTCCTAATCTGTTCCTCAATTATAGGAGTAACACCTATGTGCTTATCGTACCGTTGAACAACACATCCTGTTATCCGCATACCTTCTTTGGGCTTTTCTATTGGTTCCAAAGGTTTTTCATTCATCCATTTTTGTAAACCGGTACGCATGTAATTAATAGATTCTACTAAACCATTCAATGCATCCGCATCACCAGATTCCGCATCTCCGGAAATAACAATCGGTTCTGCAAAGGACACTTCAAAACGATCCGGGGATAAATTTGGTTCTTCCTTTTGTATTTCTGCCATATTGTAATTGGGTTAAAAAGTAAGGAACTCATTATCCCAAAACCTCGTCTAAATGTCCAGCTTTTGTCCTATCCTCTACCTAAAAAAGAAATCCCACCAACTTTCAGGATTGGAAGAAGTCTCCAATCGCACGACATCCTCACCATCTTCATCCAAAATTTCTTCGACAGAAGCACCAGTATCATACGACAAACTCTCCGGAGAAATGATTATAACCTCCTCCCCGGAATTAATAAGCCCCAAATTCTGTTTGGCAATCTTGTCTATGTACTCCTCGGAAGTGAAATACAGATAATCCTCAGTCTTTTTGCGATTCTCCTCAGCGATCAGCACATTCTCCTGCTCAAAGGTCTCAATATAACGATCGACCAAATAACTGTTGTAAACATTGCGCGTAAGAGAGTAAATTAAATACGCAACCAATGTGAACTCAACGATTATTATAAATTTGGTTAGCCCGGTTGTGTGCGTAAATTGAGAATTCATACAACTAGATTTTTACCACAATTGTAGTAAAATTCAAATATGATCAAAAAAGCAAAACGCGTTCATTTCATCGGGATAGGGGGGATAGGAGTCAGCACTTTGGCGCAGATTTTTAACGATCAGGGTAAAAAAGTGACAGGCTCGGATATTGAAGACAGCGATCATATTCAGCACATGAAAAAGGATGGGATAAAAATTAAAATCGGCCACAGCGCAAAGAACATTCCGACCAATTGCAATCTAGTGATTCACTCTTTCGCAATTGAAAGTGACAATCCCGAACTATTAAAAGCTAAAAAGCTAAGAATCAAAATACTAACCTATCCCGAAGCGCTCGGAGAATTCAGTCGCGACTACCACACAGTCGCAATCACCGGCACCCACGGCAAATCCACAACTACCAGCATGACCGCCCTCCTCGCGCTCAAATCCGGCCTTGATCCAACTGTCGTAGTAGGTACAAAAATGAAAGAACTCGGCAACAAAAACTACAGAATTGGCAAGTCCAATCTGTTAATTGTAGAGGCATGTGAATTCAGAAACGCATTCCTGAACTACAAAATGGACGTCCTTGCGATCATCAACATCGACAGCGACCACCTCGATTTCTTCAAAACCCAAGACGCCTACGTCAAAGCATTCAATAAAGCATGCAAAAGTGTTGGTAAAAAAGGCCTGATCATTCTCGACGCAGACGACAAATTCAGTCAAGGAATTGAAGAAGGCGCAAAAGCAAAAGTAATTAAAATCACGAGCAATCAAACCCTGAAAAACGCCCCGTCTCACGCTTACCTAAACGAAAGACTACTTAAGATCGGCAAAAAATCTCTGAAATTAAGGCCGAACGTACCTGGCAAATTCAATATAAGAAACTCCGCATTTGCGGCAGTCATAGGGGAACACTTAAAAATATCAAATCGCAAAATCGAAACCGGAATCGCAGCCTTCAGAGGATGTTGGCGCAGAATGGAATTAAAGAAAATCAAACTCAAAAATGTTAAATTCTACGACGACTATGGGCACCTTCCGGCAGAGATCGATGTGACGCTCAACGCGATGCGCGAGACACACCCCAAAGAGAAGATTCTAGCCGTCTTCCAACCTCATCAATTTATTCGCATAAAAAACTACCTCACGGAATTCGGGATGTGCTTTTCTTCGGCCGACGACGTCCTTATCCCGGATATTCTAAGAAATCGCGACACTCTCGAAGAAATGGCCTCGATTCAAACACACGAACTTATCGACGAAATCAAAAAGCATAAGAAAAACGTGTTCCATTCAACGGACGTGCCCGACACAGCAAAATGGATAAAAAAGAACGGCAAAAAATATGGCGTAATCGTAGCCATGGGATCAGGTGATGTTAAAAAGCTTTATAAACTGATCTAGACCCATTAATCAAATCCTCTTCCAAATAGTTCCATTCGATGTGTCCTCCAACTCAATGCCCTTTTTCAGGAGATCGTTTCTTATTTGGTCTGCCTTTTTGAAGTCTTTTTCAGTTCGAGCTTTCTCCCGAGCCTCAATCAAAGTCTTAATTTCTTCATCAAGATCTTCCTCCTTCATAAAAATTATACCCAAAACTTCATCAATACTCTCCAGAAACCCAATAACCGACTCGCCTTTAAAAGAAGTGTCAAACCCAACATGCTTAATCAAATCAAATAAAACCCCCAACGCCCCGGAAGTATCAAAATCATTATTCATCGCCTCCTCAAAAGCCTCAACGAACGGCTTGGCATCAAACTTTTTATCCCCGCCGCCGCTGGCTTTGCCGCCGCCGCTGGCCTTGCCACTACTGGCCTTCAAGTTCCTCACAAAATCATGCACCCTCGCCAAGCTCGCCTTCGCCTGCTCAAGCAATTCCTCGCTGAACTCAATCGGATTCGCGTAATGTGTCTGCAAAAACATCAACCGCACAACCTGTCCGGAATAACGTCCGAGAATATCTCGAATAGTAAAGAAATTACCCAAACTCTTACTCATCTTCTCCTTATTAATAGTGATGAATCCGTTGTGCATCCAATATTGCGCGAACGAACCTTCACCAAAAACAGACTCACTTTGCGCGATCTCGCATTCGTGATGGGGGAACGTCAGGTCTCCACCCCCCCCGTGAATATCAAACTTTTCTCCAAGCAGTTTCCAGGACATAGCGCTACACTCCAAATGCCAGCCGGGTCGTCCCTCACCCCACGGCGAAGACCACTTCGGCTCGCCCTCCTTTGCAAATTTCCAAACAACGAAATCATGGGGATTTCTCTTCGCTTCATTTTCTTTAACCCTTGCACCGACCTTCAAATCCTCCAATTTCTGCCCGGACAATTTCCCGTACGAAGACGCTTTGCTAACGTCAAAATAAACCCCATCTCCTTCAATAACATAAATAACGCCAGCCTTCTCCATACGCTCAACGAATTCAACCATCTGCGGTATATACGAAGTTGCTCTCGGCGCCTCATCTGGAGGCAAAATCCCCAAGGCCGCATAATCCTCCTCATACTTCGGAATAATTCGCGCAGCCAATTCAGGAACACTCACCTTTTCCTCACGCGCTCTATTGATCATCTTGTCATCTATATCCGTATAATTTGAAACAAACTTCACTCTGTAACCCTTACCATCGCAACCCCTGTACTTCAAGTATCGACGCACCACATCGAAACAAACCGCGCTCCTTCCGTGCCCCAAATGCCCAACGTCGTAAACAGTCGGCCCGCACACATACATCGAAACACAACCCTCAACGAGAGGCGTAAATTTTTCCTTTTTCCCGGTTAACGTATTTTTAATCTTCAAAACGCTCATAAAACGACTATAAAGTACCTATAAGCTGACAATCAATTCCACGAGAAGATAAGCGATAATATTCACTCCAAAAAGAGCGATCAATGGTGAGAGATCGATCATCCCGATTCGGTGTGGCAGTTTTTTTACCAAATTCAAAACAGGATCAGTAATATCGTTAATAAAACGCGTAATTCTGCCGGGAGAGCCTCCGCCCACCATAAACCAAGACAAAACCACCCTCGCAAAAACCGCGTAAGTAATCAAATTACCCAAAACGGTAACAAAATTAGCTGCGAATACTTTTAAATTAGCCATATCCATCGCAGACGATCTTACCACCAAACTAGAATTTTTCAAAGGTTCCGAAACCCTTCCTCTTTCTTCTTCATGGAAAAGTAAGAATAGAATAATCCGCCAAGAATCGCGGACACAAAAAGCCAAACAACTTCAGGACCGCTTTGGCTGGCGTCTTCCTTCATATCGCCGAGTTGCTCTGAGCCGGCTGTACCTTGCCAAACACCCGTAGACCCGCCCTGTCCAACACCGTCGGGATAAACATCGCTTGGAATAGCGGAAACAATATTGCTCATAAGCGCGCTCGTACTCCCCGAGTTACTCACAGCCGCAACCGCAAAGAAATATTCTTTACCATTTTGAAGATCAGGCACGTACCACGTGGTAGAAGCATTCCAAGTGTCAATGACATATGCGAGCTGATTAGCCGAAAGTCCGTAGTAGATTCTGTAAAATTGGACAGGAGCTCCTGTTTTAGGAGACGTCCAGCTCAACGTGATCTTATGATTCCCGGGAACGGCGACCAACCCTGCTACATTGGCAACAGACGTGCCGGACCCGGAACCCCCGACTCCAACATTTAGAACATAACTTGCCTCTTCGATTTTGGCTTCATTCCCAAGAGCATCAACCAACGTAAATTTCATCGGATAACTTCCCCCAAGAATAGGAGCCTTAAACTTCGCGGAATAATATCCGCCCTCAGCTCCTTTCATCTCATACACACTCCCATTCACATCAAGCAATAATTGGGTCAAACCAAGTTCGGTATACACCTTGATTTCAACGTCACCACCGGAAGGGACAGTCCCGGAAGGAACCATCTCAACTTTATCGATTCCTGGAGATGTCGTATCAATGGTAACTTTGATTTTACTCGAAGAAGCCAATATCGTTCCACCCTCATTCACAATCGCGACATAAAATTCATGATCCCCGTCCGTCAAAAACCCTGTTGTAAAAGCAAACGCTCCAGTCTGACTAGCCACCGCATTGCCAATTTTAACATTGCTGTCATATATAACAAGACTGGAAGCGGGAGTAGTAGTCCCGGAAATCACCTGAACATTATTACTGTATGTCCCGGGAGTAGGATTTGTGACAGTTACAGTTTTATCAACCCCGCTCTGAGCCGAAGTTACCGTAACATTGGAAGTCCCGAAAACCATTGGATCCGATACGTCTTTCGCTTCTATCACGTAACTTCCAGGAGAAGTAAAAGACAAGGCAAGAGCGAACGGATGAGTTCCCAAATTTTGAGCGGTATAAGTGTAATCAGATGGCAAAGTCACACCCGTCGTAGATCCGGAAATCACAGAAAAATGAACAGTCCCCAGGTAATCGGTCACAGTCTGATCCGATTCGTCTCTTGCGGACAAAGTAAATGACAAACTCTGATTTGTATTTGCAGAAGCCGGAAGATTATCAAATTTCAAATAAGCAACAGGTCCTGAAGCGTTCCCAACAGCATTTCCCAGAAATGCCTCTGTGCTAGAGAACAAACTTTCACTGGAAGTGAAATAAACCACCTTTGCCCGCTCTGAAAGAATCTTATTCGATGTCAGATCATAAATAGTATAAGAAGAGACTCCTGACTCAGGCGAATTCACAGAAAAAACAACTTTCCCCTGCGAATCTGAAAGATTCACATCTGTATTAACGTCATCCTCACCCCTGCTGGAAATCAGCTCAACCATATGATTAGATATGGAATTCCCGAAAATATCTTTCAAGGTAACTTCAACTTCCCCAATATCTCGTCCGATTCTCACAACCTGTTCCGTAGGAGTTATTTCTGAATACGTCTCAGAAATCTCCCCGGGCAAAACATTAAAAGTATTTGAAGAACCGTACTGCGAAGAATTCAGCGACTTCGCCGAAACCTTATAAGTTCCGGCAACTCTCGTATGGAAGTCAGCTAATTTTACTCGGGCAATCCCGTCCAAACCGGAAGTTGCAGGGAATTCAGAGTAGCTCCCATCGGGCTTTTCAACCTTGAAAACCACAGAGATATTCGTTCCAACATTGGAAGATTCAAGTGAGGTGCTAAAACCAGCGATAGTATCTGTCCCAAAAGCCGATACCGAGACCTGTGCCGAAGCCGGCGCTGAATAAGATTCAAAATCATAAGCAAAACCAGCCGAAGCGACGACCATTCCGACTAACATCCCCGCAATAATTGTAGATAATACTTTTTTTATCATCGCTAAATTCTACCTCAAAAACCAAGAAATATCAATTTTCCACAAATCAACTCGGGAATATGTCAACCCATATAGTCATCCCACAAACAATTGCTAAAAAGATGGCTTTTTGATAAATTAACAATATGATCAAAAAAAATCTAATCAGGTTATTTGTCGGAATAATTTCCGCCGGCGTTCTGTTACCAGGCGTTCTGTTCCCAAGTCTCGTCGCGTTCGCTGAAAACTCTTCAGACCAAGTAAGCTTCCTCGAAGCAGTAATCGTATCGGAAGATACCGTCGCGGTAAAAAGAAGTACCATTCTTGATGCATCTCAGAGTTTTATACCCAACCAAGACTCCGAATACACGTACGAATGGGATTTCGGAGACGGAAATAAAAATGAAGGAGTCGAAGTCCTTCATGCATACAAAAATCCGGGCAAGTACACAATCTCTCTAAGAGTTTACAACGATGAAGAAGAATCCGTAGTTCAAAAAGAAATTTATGTTTTCAAAAAACTAATTTTACTGCTCACGGATTCAAGCGAAGACCAACTTCAGATAGAAAGAATTAAAAGCTATGCGGAGGAACAAGGAGTTTATCTTAAAATATTAGATAGTTTTGGCAGCGCTTCAGAATTCATTTCAGAAGAGATTTTGACCAAAAAGTTAATAGAATCGACGAGTTATATTCAAAAAGCCCTCCAAATAATTGTTTGGACAAGAGAAAACTCGGGAATGAACGCGTTCTCGCGCTTCGTTCAGGAAACAAAGGAAACTTCAAAAACAAATTTTTCTCAGAAATCTATAGTAGTCATCACAGACGACATTTCGGAATACTCAAATAGAACCAAAAGACAATTTGCAATTATTAGTCCCAAAAACCTTATCCTGGCCCAGGAGGCTGGGATATACCAACTTATAGATAACTTCACTTCCGGAGATTTTATAGAAAGCCTCAAGACAAAAGGATATGAATACGAACTGATTACAGAAGGAAGTTTAAAACTTCGTCCATGGAATTTCATGTCATATTTCCTCTCCATATTGATAGATAAAGGAATCCCGGACAACACCATAGCCCTCCTTCTACTCCTCCCTATAATTGCGACAGTGGTAGCGGCAATGAAGCAAATAGTTGGACTAACAACCATGGGAATCTATACCCCAACCATAATTACGCTATCTTTCTTGATAATCGGACCTTATTTCGGGTTGTTGACACTCCTGATGGTCCTTACAGTTGGAGCTTTGACAAGACATCTGATGAGAAAAGTAAGGCTGCTTTTCATCCCCAAAATGGCAATCGTGTTAACGGTTGTCGCGATAACATTATTCCTGGCCTTAATCTTGAGCATATATCTTGATATCTTCAACGCAACATTCTTCTCGTTAGCAATATTCCCGATGGTGATCCTAAGCACATTGGTCGAGAAATTCATAAGCATAAAAACAGAAAAAGGATGGGGGTCAGCCGTCGTATTAATGTCGGAAACAATCGCCGTTTCTCTAATCGCGTTTTTCGTCGCGGGAGGCGGAATCAACCTGGGATTCACAATAATTCAGTGGGACTTTTTCAGAAATTTAATGCTCAATTACCCCGAATTTATTTTCGTTCTTTTAGTGATAAATATATTGCTGGGGAGATGGAGCGGACTAAGACTACTGGAATTTATCAGATTCAGAGAAGTCCTAAGGCATATTGAAGAATAAATCTAATTATGAAATTTTTTAGCTCAAAAGGCATCTTAGGAATTAACGCCAGAAACCTTTTATACATAAAACCATACAATCCCAAAAAGGCTATTCGTCTTGCAGATAACAAGATAAAAACAAAGAAATTCCTTGAAGCAAGAGGGATTCCGGTCCCAAAACTGATTGCTGCAATAAACAATAGAGATGAAGCGGAAAATTTTGACTTCAACGCATTGCCGAACGCATTTGTGGTGAAACCAAACTGCGGGTTTGGCGGAGAGGGAATAATCCCCATAGCAAACAAAAGAGAGAAATATTGGGTAACTTCGAGTGGGAATAAAATAGACCAAAAATTTTTATTCGAACACATAATAGACATTCTTGACGGGAGATTTTCAATCTCAAACGTATCGGACGTAGCATTTTTCGAACAACTCCTCATCCCGCATGAAAGCGTAAGCCCGTACACGTACGAAGGACTCCCGGATATCCGAATAATTGTGTACAACCTCGTTCCGGTGATGGCGATGCTGCGACTCCCCACGAAAGAATCGGGAGGCAAGGCAAATCTGCATCAAGGCGCCGTGGGTATTGGAATAGATATGGGAACAGGGAGAACAACATTCATAGCAAAGAAAAATAAGATTATCGACGAAATCCCCGATATTGGAAAAATCAATCTACAAATTCCTTTTTGGGATGAAATGCTCCACATCGCATCAAAAATACAAATGGTTACAAATCTAGGATACTTAGCCGTTGATATCGCCTTGGATAAGAATTCAGGACCGGTCCTTCTAGAAATAAACGCACGAGCTGGATTGGGAGTTCAAATTGCGAACTTAGCGCCGCTAAGAAGGAGATTGGAAAGAGTCCAAGGGATAAAAGTGACTTCGCCTGAACAAGGCGTAAGACTGGCCAAAGACATGTTCGGAAAAGTAATCGAGAAAAAGCCCCAACAAATATCGAATAAAAAAGTAATAGGAAAAATCGAAACGGTAGAAATTATTTTAAAAAAAGGAACTCAAAAAATCAAAGCGCTGGTAGATTCTACTCAAGAAAGAAGCGCTATCGACCAACGTTTAGCAGAAGATCTCGATCTATTGGACAGCCAAAATTATAACGACGAACAATCGACATTAAAAATCAAGTTCTCACTTAAAGACAAAAGAATTCAAACCGTAGCAGACATTGAGAAAATTCCGGAAGAAAATGAATTCAAAATGATAATAGGATCGAGAGACCTACAAGATTTCCTGATAGATCCTTCACATAAAGAAAGTGGTAAATTCATCCCGAAAAGAGCAAGAAGCAAAAAAATCACGAACAACTTTGAAATAGATCAGGAAATAGTAAATATAGACAACAAATTGAAACTTCTGTTCCACTTGCGCCCGGTAAATTTAGAAGAAGAAAAACGAAAATTTCTCGAAAACTTTTCGTACAATCCGCAATTCGTTTACCCCGAATTAAAATTCAACCCAACCGAGTTGAAACAAAAGCTGGAGACGATAAGAACCGACGAATCGCCATTAGGAATAATTTTTGAAGCGAAAAGAGACGAGCTAATGAAGAAAATTGAACTTATTGAAAGCATAGACACGGAATATTTTACTCAAAAATCAGCAAATCTATTTGGAAAGCCGGATCCGGAACTGATCAAAGAATGTGAAAAACTTTTACTTGAAGGAGGTAAATTCCAAAACCTGGGGGAAGAAGATATCGACGCGGAAGAAGCGAAAGAAAGATTTGAAAAAGTTTTCAAAAAATACAAACTTCAAAATTGGAAAGTGAAAATTCAAGACGAAATGGTCACGGACTGCGTGGCAGGAAAAAACAACAGATTGCTTTTAAGAAAAAATGCTAGATTCTCAGAAAAAAGAATCGAAAATCTCATAATCCACGAGATAGAAACCCATATTTTAACAGCCGAAAACGGCAAGATCCAACCATATGAAATATTCAACAGGGGACTCGCAGACTATCTGATCACGCAAGAAGGATTGGCCATCTATAACGTTACTACTCAATCAAAGACGACTATCAGAGACAGCTACAAAGCATTAGCTCTAGTGATAGCTGCAAACACGGCTTTAAATAGCTCCTTTGTCGAAACATTCGAGAAAATCCTGTCTTATGGAATCCCGATAGAACAGGCGCTCCGAATAGCGCTCAAAACAAAAAGAGGATTGTCGGATACCGGAGTAAAAGGAGCATTTACCAAGGATATAATTTACTACAAAGGATTTAAAGAAGTATCGAAATACATAGAAGAGGGAGGCAGAATTGCCGACCTTTACATAGGGAAATTGAACGTAAGAGATATTGACTTAGTGCAAAAAATTGAAGGACTGGCAAAGCCAAAATACCTCCCCGAATGGCTTAGATAAAAATCTTTAGATAATAATCATCGCATCCCCAAAACTATAAAATCTATAATTCTCCTTTTTCGCTATTTCATATAACTCCAAAATTTTCTTCGCCCCGTCCTTAACTCCCTTATGTTCTAGAAAAGACGCAACCAACATTATCAAAGTGCTTTTTGGTAAATGGAAATTGGTTACAAGAGCATCAACAGCTTTCCACTTGTACCCAGGATAGATAAAGATATTTGTCTCACCAGAACAATGTTCCCAAGGTTTAAATTCACCGTCCTTGAAACACGTCTCCAGAACTCTCACAGAGGTAGTTCCAACAGCAACAATTCTTCTTTTCTCCCGTTTCGCCGCATTCAATCTCTCGGCAATATCGTCCGTCAACTGGAAAAATTCACTATGCATAACGTGATCTACCACATTCTCAACCCTGACAGGAGCGAAAGTGCCCAGCCCAACGTGCAACAAAATCTTTTCGATCGACACACCTTTTCGAGCGACTTCATTTAAAAGCTCATTGGTGAAATGAAGTCCGGCAGTAGGGGAGGCAACACTACCTTTCTCTCGAGCATACACAGTTTGATACTCTTCCAATGAGGACCGAGACCTCTTAATATACGGAGGAAAAGGCGCCACACCAAAATCCTCAACATCTTTTTCAGTAATAAATTTAATAACCCTCACCCCATCCACCTTCACGTCCAGAACCTCAATAATCAGATCGTTATTTACAGAAATCCGGCTCCCTTTTTGGAACTTTCTACCGGGCTTAACAAGACAGTTATAAGTCTTACCTTCAGACCCTCCATCAACCTGCCTCAAAAGAAATATTTCACAGGCCCCCCCAGCAAAATCAAAAACAATTCTGGCCTTCAATACCTTCGACCTATTTAAAACCAAAACATCCCCCTCATTTAAATATTCAACTATGTCACGAAAGATTTTGTGCTCGACCACCCCACTCTCTGCGTCAAAAACCATCAACTTGGCGGAATCGCGAGGAGAAGAAGGATCCTGGGCTATAAAACCCTCCGGGAGACTATAATCAAAATCTGTTAATTTCAAGAAGTCTCTCATGTTTTTTCTACGACAATCAAAGTCATATCGTCAATCTGGGATTCATCTCCAACAAAGGAAGCCATATCCTCAGAGATATGATGACTCACCCCGGAAGCAGAATAAGAAGGAGCATATTCGGTTATAGATTGCTTCAGTCTTTCCAAACCAAACAACTCACCGGTTGCGTTTTTCGCCTCGGTAATCCCATCAGTATAAAGAATGATCATATCGCCCTTCCCCAATGTTATGCCATTCTCTTGAACACGAGAAGAAACATCGTTGACCATCCCCAAAGCAGTTCCTCCACTCACAAAATCCTCCATTTCTCCATTCGCCTTTCTATAAATCAAAATATGCTCATGCCCGGCCCCGACATAAGACATGGTCTTACTCTTCTTATCCCAAGAAAGCATCACGAGCGTCATGTACATAGAAGGCTTAACATATTTTTTTATATGCCTATTGGTCTGGATAATAACCTCTTTGGCGCTATTATAAACTTCAGCAAACGACGCGATCATGGCGTTGACCATTGCCATAATCAAACCCGCAGTAACACCATGGCCGGTCACATCGCCAATATAGATATATAATTTATCCCTCGATTCTATGAAATCATAAATATCTCCGCCCAACTCAGTTGCCGGCCTATTCTTGGCCACAATGCTCAAACCATCAACATTCGGAACAGCATCAGGAAAAATTTCTTTTTGTAATTCAACCGCAACAGATAATTCATCCAAAATTCTCCCTCTATCCTCAACATCCTCAGCAACTTTCGTAAAACCCTCCGTAACTTGATTGAAGAAATGAGCCAAAACACCAACTTCATCGACCCTTTTTGTGTAAAGCTTTTTAAATTTCTTCCCGTTCATCACAAGCTGCATCTGGGACAACACGGTCCTAATCGGTTTAACAATAAAGAAGAAAAAAGTCCCGAGAACATATGCGGCTAAAACACAAAAAAATATCCCCACCACTTCCAGGGAAAATCCTCCGGCGCCGGTATAATCCATCACCCAAAAGGTCCCGCCCAACATCACTGAAAACAGCAAAAAACTGATTAAAAACTTCAAAAACATGCTTCTACTAAACGCGCCCATTTCAATTATTTATTAAGATAACCGTCCAAACTGGGATACATCGGAATAACTTCATCAATACCGATAGTCTTCAGAACCTCTTTCACATGAGCATCGGGCTTTATAAGAATAAGCTTTTTCTCCCTTTTTACGAGATGTGCATGTATTTCCATCAAATACCCTATGCTCTCACTATTGATAAACTTCAAATCGGTAAAATCAAAAATCAAATCCTTAAATTCAAAATCTTTCACCACTGCGTCCAATTCATCCTTAATATCCATGTGTCCCGCCTTGTCGAACTCCCCAATAAACCTAATAATTTGGTAGTTCTTCTCCTTATTCGCCTCCCCCTGTTTAATAGTTAATGTTGGAGTCATAATTTGAAACTTAAGAACTTTTTTTTACATAAAGAAGTTCGTTTATTAACTCAACTTCTTCATTTTCTTCCACCAAACTATACAGCATTTTTAAATATTTCAAAGACTTTGTGTCCAAATAATCCAAAGATTTAGCTTTAGTCTTCACTAAAAGAGAATTGATTCTATGCGACACTAACTGTTTAACTTCCTTTTCGATAGCTTTAGAAACTTTATACGGAATTTTCTTCAAACTTCTCTGGACTTCATCAAACAAAATTCCTTCACCTTCAAACAACAATCCAACAATAACACCTATAGAATCCAAGTAACCAATTTGCGCCAATGCCAAGGCCGAATAAGCCCGGAGTCGCTTGTTCTCAGAGGACAAGAAATGCTTCAAATTCTTAAACTTCGACTTCAATTTAAGTTCTCCGACAATATAACAAGCGGCTTCCTTAAACCTATCACTCTTGCTCAAAAGCATCCTATCCAAATCCAATTCCAATTCGTCAAAAAATTGAGGATACCTCCACAGTGAAATGATAGCGGAAGCCCTCTCCTTGGGATTTTTCGAAGCCAAAAAAGGTTTTATGTAAGGGATAACATGCTCATCTTTGTATCTGCCAAGCGCCAAAATAACATCGGCCCTCAAGTCTCCCTTCGACCTCTTCAAAGCGTTAATGAGAAAACCAAAAGTCCCAATCGGACTTAACCTCGACAGAAAATGAATAATTAAAGATCTTATCTCGTCATTTTTTTCAACTTTATATAGAGATTTTAAAGCCTCGGCGATTTTATACTCATAGAAAACATGCTTAAAAAAGAAACTTTTCACGGAATTGAACTTCAAAAGAGCCTCAACTGCAGCCAATCTAACCTCCGCCTTGCGCGACCCGAAAGCCTTGATGATATCATCGATAGCATCAAATTCCTGCAACTCACCAAACGCTTTTAGAATTTTAGTCTTAATGAAATCTGACTCCTTCGGATCATATAAAACGCCCCTTAAAACAGGTAAAGCCGATTTATGTCCTCTTTGAGAAAGAATATCGATAGCTTCCACCTTGCCGACTTTATCTTCCGCTCTCGTTAGATTGTAACAAGCAAGTTTTGTGTATTTACTCTGAAGACCATGTGTCGCAACAAACAAGAACAAAAGAACGCCTATCATCACGAGATTCACAGATAAAATTAAATCCTCGCCAATAAGAACTCTCTGCAATCCCAAAATAATACCGGTTCCCACCAGTGCTCCGACAGGCCTGACCACCCCCTCAAGAAATTCACGCGTATGTTCTCTAAAATGTTCCTTTATTGAGTAATAAGCGGAATGGTATGCATTCATATGAAGAATCTGCGTAATATTCTTATTGGCCTGCGCCAAAACGGCTGTTGGAAACCCAAACCTTATAGTCAAACCAAATACACTAAGCAGCATAACAATAGGGTAGAGCATCATACTCCCTATAACACCAAGAGAAGTGATAAGTCTGCTGCCAACAATCAGTTGAAATACCAACGCTATAGCGCTGAACAAAATAAACAGCGCTCCCAAATCATGAACCAAAGCATGCTCAAACCCACTCCCGGACGTGAGGGCAACACTGGAAACATTTTCATAAACAGCCCTTGTGTACTGGAGCTCTATCAAACTCGCGAAAATCCATTGCAGCAAAACAACACAAAATAATCCTTTTATAAAAGAGACGTGCCTGACCTGAGAGAAAACCTCTTTCATTTTATCAATCAGCCCGAAGCCTTCACCCCCCACATCCTTGTCCAAATTAAATCTATAAATCCTGCGAAGAATTAGTTGGTAATACAATATACAAGGGGCAATAAACGCCACAGCTACGATCCACAAATAAACAAATTTTGAAGGATCAATCGAATTGGAAAAAGACACCACCAACGTACCTGCAATAATACCTCCGATCGTTTCAGCCGACTCTATGAATGGGAAAGTCCTTTCACTTTCAAGAGGCGTAAATAATGTCTCAACAAAACCGTTCACTACGATCTTGAGTTGAACCAAGAAAACCGCCTCGGCCGCCAAGAGTAAGGCGAAAAACAAGGTTTCATTATAATCCTTGAATAAAATAGCCGAAAGCAAAAATGCCGAAGAGAAAAAAGTTGTCAGTAAAATAGTCTTTTCCTTCGAGATCTTACCTATAAAAGTAGCATATACGAAACTCCCAATAATAGAAAAAAGCCCATTCGCAACAAACAGAAGAGGCAGCATCAAAATCCCATATCGTCCGACAAACATACCAACGATAATTGTCCAACCAACAACGAAAGCAATCCTATAAAACAAATTGATAAACCACGAGAGTGAGATTCTTCCCCATTCTCCCTTATTAACATTGAATAATTTTCCCAATACCCCCGAAAAACTTACCATCTGTTTGTGTTTTTATCTGATATAGTATTATACAAGAAAAGCACCGAAAAATCAACCTTATAAAAGAGGATTTTAAGGTTAAATTGTGTAAAATACCCCTCGATGTTTTTAAAGAAACTTTTCGGACCAATAGGGATAGGAGGAGCGAGCGCGCTAATGGCATTTACGTCATTCTTGAGCTATGCGGCGGGTTTGATACGAGATCGGGCAATCGCAGTACATTTCGGGACAAGCGCGGCTACGGACACCTACAATGCCTCTTTCTTAATACCGGACACTCTCTTCAATATATTTATTGCAGGAGCCCTCATGGCAGCGTTTATGCCAATGTTTTCAGAATATCTCCACAAGGACAAAGATGAAGCAAGATCACTCGCAAACACTATGCTGTCCGGAGTAAGTTTATTGACCGCATTTTTGAGTGTAATTGCGTTCATATTCATGGAGCAAATAATCCCGGGCGTATTCCCGTCAGTCGATCCGGAGGGACAAAAGAACATAATATTCATGACAAGATTAATGCTCCCATCGGCCTTTATCTTTGCAATCAGTAATACATTGGGAAATATCCTCATGACGTATCGTCATTTTCTCTCGGTTGCAATCTCCCCAATCTTATACAATCTCGGAATAATCCTGGGAATAGTTCTGTTAAACGACAAGTTCGGAATCTACAGTGCGGCAATCGGAGTACTAATCGGAGCGGTTCTGCACCTAACAATAAGAATAATAGATACCTGTGCGACCAAATACAGATACAAACCGGAATTAAGAGTCAGCCATCCGGGATTCAAAAAAATCATAAAATTAATGATTCCCAAATCCTTCAGCCTGATAGTGTGGCAATTAAATCTTTATATTTTTGCAGTAGTCGGTATGAGGATGATTGAAGGAGGTCTTGCAGCGTTCAATTTTGCGAGAAATATCCAAAGTTTTGCAGTAAGTCTGTTTGGGATAGCATTTGCTACCGCAGTATTCCCAAACCTTAACGCAGCGATAAGTAGGGGAGACAAGGTATCGTTCACGCAAAATATCCAGAAAACAATCCAAAGAATTCTTTTCTTTTCCATTCCGGCAACAATTGGATTGATTATTATGGCTAAACAGATAACCGACTTGATTCTGGGAGGAGGTGAATTCAATGAGAAATCTCTGAAACTGACGTCCGCTGTTCTTCTATTCTTCGCGATTTCTATTCCGTTTGAAGGTTTGAGCCACCTTCTTTCGAGATCATACTACGCCATGAAGAATACTATCACACCAATGATCATCAACGTCTTTTCCCTAAGCATAGTCGCAGCGATCACAATATTCGTTGCGCCAAAACTCGGGATACAGTGGTTCTCGATTGGGTTTACAATCGGCTTTGTCATTTACAATATTTTATTCTTCATAATTCTATCCAAACACCTGGAAAGATTTGAAACCAAAAAATTCCTCTTAAGTATCGCGAAAACATGCGTAGCAACAGGAGTAATGGGCGGGATTCTATACCTCACAAAAGACCTAAATCTTTACATAGAGGTCACCGATAAATTAATAAGCGCTATAAGAATAGCATTAGGCGGCATAGCGTTTTTCATCGCGGCATATTTGATGAAATCTCCGGAATTAAGCAGCATAAACTTCCTTCTGCATAAATTATTGAAAAAGCAAGATGTACAAGTTAACGAATAAAAAGATCCCCCAGACCCTCCAAAGAGCCCTTTTGGTCATTTTGTTGGTCTTCGGATTATTTGTTCTCGTTTTGATGCCAAAAATTAAGACCTATTTTGAGCTGAAAGAAATAAAGGAAAAGAACATAGAAACTATGGAGAAGGTAAAAGAAGGACCGGAGAAACCCTCAGTCCAGGAAGATCTAGCCAACCTAGAGGAACCTCAAGTAAAACCTGAAGTAACTCCAGCCCCAATACCCGCATCAGCTTATCTAAGCGTTCCGTTTATCTGCCAGGCACCACTTCAGACCGAAGAAAACTGGATATATCACGAAGAAAGTTGTGAAGAAACCGCGATCCTCCAGGCATATCTCTACCTAAACGGAAAAACGATGACGAAAGAAGAAGCCGATGGAGAAATATTAAAAATGGAAAGCTGGCAAATAGAACATTTTGGCAGCCACCACGACATATATGCAGACGAAGTGAAGAATTTTATCGCTGGATATTATCAAATCCCATCTGAAGATATAGACGTAGTATATGACGCAAATATAGATGACATAAAAAAATATATTTCCTCAGGATATCCGGTCATAGTTCCGATAATGGGGAACATACTTGGAAATCCATATTACCCGTACCCGGGATATCACATGCTGGTAGCAATAGGATACACAGAGGATCGAATCATAACGAACGATAACGGAACAAGACACGGAAAAGACTTTAGCTATGACAACCAAACCTTCTACGACGCGATGACAGCCGCAGGTGGAGACATCATAATAATTAACACCAAAACCACCACCTTCTAACGCTGACATCAAAGCTGTTGGACAGATTGAACTTTCTTTGTTTACTCGAAGCTGAAAGAGTGAATATCAAAACCTCGTAACGACCAATTTCATTAAACTTAATCACGAAATCAAACTTTTTTCCCTCGTCAATGTTGTGAACCCCCTCAGTTATTTTTCCGGAAATCCCCGGAAGCCTTATCTCATAATAGATTTCCTTCACCGGCTCTATGGCGAACCCCTTCAATCGGAGCCCTCTTTTTAAGCTGATATTCTTTCTGACTTTCTTGGTAAACCGCAGAATCCTTTTGGCAAAATTTTGAGTGAAATAATAAACTCCTTCATCCGATTTTATAACCCCTATCCCCACACAATTATACGAGGTATTTAAAATATTGGCCCGATGTCCTGGACTTCTCATTAGCCCCTCCTCAGCCTCTTTTACGGGCTCGGGATAACCACCAATTTTCGCCAGATTCTCACCGGACACACTATCCGTTATACGCGCAGTTTTGAGCCTGTCGGCGGGAGATTGCCCCCTGAAATTAACGTGTTCAAAATAATCTTTCTTCGCCATGTCCTTGCTATGTTTACGCGCCACATCTCTCAAATCATTCTGCATAAAAAGCTTGGACAGCCTAAAATCTTTTCTGTCCCTATTTAAATATATCAACATCTGCCATTCTTTCCTCACTAAAGAATTAGGCACAAAAACAACCAAGAAAACATATTTGACCCACTGCCAGAAAAACATAGACTTAATACTGATTTATAATTCCATGCACCAGTATATCATCTTTTAACATCTTTACCTCAATCTTTTTAAGCTTTAAAGATTTTTTCAAATCTGCGGCGCCGGTTCCTCCAACAACGCTTACAGCGCCTCTTCCGCCAATAATTTCAGGAGAAATATAGAAATAAACATCATCAACCAATTTCTCATCAACAAAAGACCCGTTAACCTCGCCGCCACCCTCAACGAAAACAGACTGAACGCCAAATTCCTTATACAAATATTTCAACAAAGCCTTTATGTTGACTCTCTTCTTCCCAAACTTTTCCACTTTGATATTCGCTTTCTTAAACTTTTCAAAATTCTTCTTATCCGCCGCCGCCGTAGTTGCAACAAGAACATCACTATCCCTAAAAACACGAGAGGAAACTTTGACTTTCAGCAAACCATCCACAACAACTCGGAGCAATCGTCCTTTTTCACAACTTAAGATAGGATTGTCGATCACCACGGTATTTGCCCCAACAACGATAGCATCATAGTCGTCCCTGAGCTTTTTCCCATGACCCCTGGACAGTTCGTTGGTTATCCATTCAGATTTTCCGCCCCGCGTAGCAATCTTCCCATCCAGGCTGATCCCGGCCTTCAACGTAACGAACGGCAGTCCACACTTGGAAACCTTCAAAAAAGGTTGATTTAACATGCGAGCTTCTTCTTCCAGAACTCCAACGACCACATCGACACCATTTTTCCTCAAAAAATTCACGCCCCTCAAATTGACCTTTTTAGACGGATCGTTGTGGGCGATCACAACTTTGCCAATGCCAAATCTGACAATCTCCTCAGTGCAAGGCCCCGTTTTGCCATAATGACAACAAGGCTCAAGCGTAGTGTATAGCGTCGCCCCTTTTAACGAATTTTTCTTCTTCAAAGCATCCTTCATAGCCACAATTTCCGCGTGATCATCTCCAGCCTTCCTATGATACCCGGAGCCGATTATTTTTCCTCCTTTAACAATAACAGCCCCAACGCACGGATTCGGATTAGTGTATCCCTGTCCTTTTTTAGCAAGCTCAATAGCTCGCTTCATGAAAACCTGATCCATTTAAACCTTTTTTAAAATATGTCCCATCTTCAGTTTTTTTGTTTTTAAATATTTGTGATTTCTGCGGTTCGGTTCGATCTCGATAGGAATTCGTTTCACGATTTTAAGACCATGTCCTTCCAACCCAATAACCTTAGAAGGATTATTAGTCATTAATTCGATAGTTGTGAGTCCCAATTTAGACAATATTTGGGCTCCTATACCGTACTCACGCAGATCTCCCTTGAATCCCAATTTCTCATTCGCGGAAACGGTATCGTACCCTTCATCCTGCAAATTATAACACTTCAGTTTGTTAATCAGCCCTATTCCGCGCCCCTCTTGTCTCATATACAAAACAACCCCCTCGCCACGTTTCGAAATGAGTTTTAAAGCAGAATCAAGTTGTTTCCCACAATCACACCTCAAAGATTTGAAAATATCACTAGTTAAGCATTCACTATGAACCCTGACCAACACGTTTTTTTTGCCTTTGACCTCTCCCTTGACTATCGCAATATGCTCTTTGCCGTCCACCAAACTCTTGTAAATAACAATTTTAAACTCGCCATACTCCGTGGGAAGACTTGCCTCGGCGCTTTTCTCAACCAAAGTTTCACACGCCCTTCTATACTCAATAATATCTTTAATGGCTATTATTTTTAATTTGTGTTTTTTCGCAAAATTTAAAAGATCTTCCCCCCTAGCCATTTCACCATCGTCACGAGAAATCTCGCAAATAACGCCGATAGGGGACAATCCCGCCAATTTCATTAAATCAACGGCAGCCTCAGTATGCCCGGCACGCACCAAAACACCACCTTCCCTAGCGATCAAAGGGAAAACATGCCCGGGTCTGGCAAAATCCTCGGATCTAGATTTTTTATTCACGATTGCTTTAATCGTTTTAGCCCTATCTGAAGCAGAAATTCCAGTAGTAGTACCTTTCCGATAATCAACAGAAACAGTAAAATTACACCCATGAGATTCCTCCGGCTGGTCAACCATAGGAGAAAAACTCAATTGAGAAGCCCTTTCCCTAGTAAATGGAACACAAATCAACCCTCGCCCCTCTTTCGCCATAAAATTTATCGACTCATTCGTAACTTTCTCCGCAGCCATGACCAAATCACCCTCGTTTTCGCGATCGGCCTCGTCAACCACAATAACCATCTTCCCTTTCTCAAGGTCAGACAATACCTCTTTCATATAGCCAATCTGTAAAAGCTCTCTAATTTAGCGGAAGCCTCAGTCAACAATTGTTCAATCGTCTTCTCAGGGTTTTTCACGAACACCTGTTTCAAAAGCGCATTTTCCTCTCTATATTTCTTTTCTTTACCGATCATAATCTTCCCAATAATTTCAGCAGGTTTTTTCTCCTGAGCCAATTGATCCTTCCAAATTTCTTTCTCTCTATCAACTAATTCCTGAGAAACTTCGTCAGGAGAAATACAAGCCGGATTCGTAGCCGCAACATGCATAGCAATGTCTTTGGCCAACTCTTGAGATCCACCTTTCAAAGCAACGATAGTTCCAATTTTCTTATTAGAATGAACATAAAATCCCAAAACATCTCCTTCAACAACCTTCATTCCCCCGATTTGAACATTCTCACCCGTCTTTAATCTAACATCTTTCACTTCCTTCAATTCAGTATCGCCCTCAGAGATCTCACCCTTTAGTAACTTCTCAGCCAAAGAATCAACCAAAGCAATAAAATCATCTCCCCTTGAAACAAAATCAGTTTCACAAGCAAGTTTCACTATAGCCGCCTTTTTCCCACTCGTTTCAATAGAAACAACTCCTTGATGAGTAGCCCTGACAGACCTGTCTATAGCCTTTGCTTCACCTTTTTTGCGAAGAATATCGATAGCATTCTCCAAATTCCCTGTAGCCTCCTCTAAAGCTTTCTTACAAGCCATCATTGAAACACCGGTCATCTCTCTCAATTCTTTGATTTGATCCAAGGTAACTGCCATGACTAAATTTGTTAAATTATTTTTTTGTTTTCTTGATCACTTCCGCGACTTTCCCTACCAAGTAGTTGATTGACCTTACAGCATCATCATTACCTGGAATCGGATAAGCAACCCTTTCAGGATTTGCATTTGAGTCAACAATCGCAACAACAGGAATTTTGGATCTGAAAGCCTCTTCAACAACAATTTTATCTTTTACAACGTCCACAACGAAAATCACATCAGGTTTTCTCGTTAATTCCTGAACTCCGCCCAACGAAGCCTCCAATTTCTCAATTTGCTTCTTCAACTTCGAAGCTTCTTTCTTGGTATACTTATCAAACTCGCCGGTCTCTTGTTGTTCCTTTAGGTCTTTCAAATATTTAATCCTCTTCTTAATAGTAGGAAAGTTCGTAATAAAACCGGGAATCCATCGAGTAACAACATAAGGCATACCACATTCCTTCGCGGTCTTTTCAACCAAATGAATCGCCTGAGGTTTAGTGCTTACGAAAAGAATCAATTTTCCCTCAGCCACAGCCTTCGCGAGAAAATCAACAGCCTTTCCCAGCATTTCAACGGTCTTTTCCAGATTAAAAATGTGAATACCGTTCTTTTCACCACACAAATACTTCCTCATGCGAGGATCCCACTTGTGGGTTCTGTGACCATAATGCACCGCATTTGCCACCATTTCTTGATAAATCTTGTCTGACATAATTATCTATAATTATCTTATTTGCTTGAATTAAATAATTTGCCTAGGTAATCTATTAAAAAAGCTGATAAATATCAAGCAAAAATGTGCCAAGAAGTAAAAAAAATAAGAAAAGGGATCGACAAAATCGATAAAAAACTTAAAGAATTCTTAGGGAAAAGGGAAGAATTGGTGAAAGAAATCGGAAAATTAAAGAAGAAATACAACCTCGAAATCAAGGATAAAAACAGAGAAAAGGAGATATTATCCGACATCAAAAGTCCATTTGTTAAAAAAGTCTTCAAAAAAATAATCGAAAGCTCAAAGTCCCTCCAATCAAGGCTTTGACTCCCAGAACCAAATCTGATATAATATAACAATGGAAAAACCAACAAAAATAACAATAACGCTCCCGACCAACGCGTATTTTATATCCGGAATTAGGGATTTTACGTTAGCGCTCATTCGCAATACGACAAATTTTGCCGAGAAATGGGCTTACAGGATGCAATCGGTCGTTGATGAACTTTGCAACAACGCGATTGAATTCGGATCGGCGCAAGATTCAGAAATAAAAGTAACCTTTGAACACAAAGAAGATGAGTATATTGAAATAACCGTGGAAGACACCGGCACCGGTAAAGTAAAAGTCAAAGCAGCCGATATGCAAGAGATCATAGAAGAAAGAACAAAGGACGGATATAAATTCACGGAGCTAAGAGGCAGAGGATTGGCAAAAATAGTTAAAGAATGGACTGACGAACTTGAATTTTC
Source organism: Candidatus Altimarinota bacterium (assembly GCA_041648305.1). Classification (GTDB taxonomy): domain Bacteria; phylum Patescibacteriota; class Gracilibacteria; order UBA1369; family LOWO2-01-FULL-3; genus JABILX01. Next base: position 118,143 of record JBAZPI010000001.1, read on the forward strand.
AGATAAAGAAGGAGGCGGATTAATCATAAGAACCAGGAAATATTTAAAAGACCCAAGATATAAATCCGGTCTCCCTGAATCGACAGCCACCCATCTGGTCTTGGAGGTTTAAACTTAACATTAAATAACCATGGCAGAAGCAAACATAGTAGTAGAGGAACTCCCTTCAAAGGAACCCAATTCAAAAGCTGTACTTTTGACAGTTTCGGGGCAGTTAGATGAAAGCAACGTAGATGATAAAGCAAAGGAAGTATACAAGGTATTTGAAGATAATCCTGGAAAATTAAGTTTAATTTTTGATTTTGCGGGACTTGAGTACATGAACAGTAAGTCCATTGGTTATTTAACAGATTGGTATGGAAAGATTAAAGAAAAAGGAGGAGAACTGATTATCGCAAGAACGAAACCAAATATAACCGATATTCTTCAAGTGGTCGGACTCACTCAGCTCATCAAGACATACGAATCGCTGGACGAAGCAAAGCAGGCCCTATCCACTGCGGCTTCCACCGCGGCTTCAGCCGCAGCACCTGCACCGACACCTGCTACCACGGCCACAACCCCCGCCACCGCAGCAACTCCAGCAGAGACACCTAAAACAAACGACGAGACTTACCAAATAAATCAATAGTCAAAGTGAAAAAGAGATGCTCAACAACACAATTTTCATACTTGCGGTCTCAACAATAATTGCAGCCATACCGGCTGCAGTCTGGGCATATCTCTTTTTGAAGGAATCTGCCATTTCAAAATTATACCTCATCATACTTTTCATATTGGGAATGTGTGCGGCCCCGGCTCTTTTGGGGATTCAATACGTATGGGAAATTTATCCGACATTCGATCTGGAAATGTTAATTCAAGACAAAATCACACAAATAAGCCTGATGTACGCAGCCACGTTCACATTATTTGGAGCGATGGAAGAAATCATAAAACACGTCGCGGTCCGAGTGATAGATAAAAAAACAGTAGCAATCAAGACAATCAACCACGCGTTAAGACTAAGTATCCTGGCCGGACTCGGGTTCGCATTCGCAGAAAATATTTATTATCTTCAGCAATTATGGGGAGAACTATCGGTAGGGGAAATGGCAGGAGTATTTGTATTTAGATCGGTATTCACGATGTGCGCCCACATGATATTCTCAGGAATTTTTGGCTACTACTTCGGTATTTCGAAATTCTCAGTAGACATAACAAAACAGCAACGCGTAGCAGGGAAGGCAGATTTATCCACGAGGATCCTCTCAAAACTTTTTAATATCCCAATCCCAAAAGCACATAGAGAGAAAATGATTTTGAAAGGACTTTTGATCGCATTATTTATGCATGCGACATACAACTTCCTTCTGCAATACAACGTAATGATCCCGGTGATATTATTTGTAGTCCTCGGCTACTTATTCTTAAGATATTTGCTTAAGAGAAAGGCTGGCCACCTGGTTCTTCTCACCGATGTCTCAGTAAAACAGAAGTCAATGTTAGCAAAGAAGGATGAAGAAGTGGTCCTCGAACTTATCGGGTTGTGGTTCGACGACAAAAGGTACAAAGATGTTGTTCATGTTTGCGAAAGACTTCTTGAGCGCGACCCGGACAACAATGTCGTAAAACTTTTCAAAGAAAAAGCCTTGGACAAAATGGAAGATAAAGAAATGTACAAAAAAATATCGGACAAACTTCCGGCAAATGACAAAAGCGTCATAACGAAATATCTGCCAAAATCTTAAATATTTACTTCCAGTAAGAAAACAAATACACTAGGAGCATGCTAAAAAAAGCAAAAGTTGCTCTCGTTTTCGATTGGATGACAAACATGGGTGGTGCGGAAAAAGTGAATTTAAAACTGCACCAGATGTTTCCCACCGCTCCAATTTTCACCTCAATATACAACTCGGAAAGAACACAGGGCTTCGAAAAAGCAGACATAAGAACATCGTTCATCCAAAAACTTCCAAAAGCCAAAGAGAAGCATCAATGGTACCTGAGTTTTATGCCATACGCATATGAGCTTTTCGATTTAAGTTCATACGACATCGTAATTTCAAGCTCACACTCTTGCGCGAAAGGAGTCATAACGAAACCTGAAACTCTGCACATCTGTTATTGTCACACACCCATGCGATACGTATGGGATGATTGGCACTCATATATCAAGGAATACAAAATGAATTCTCTCATAAAATACTTTGCAAAGCACCGCCTCCACAAACTGAGAATTTGGGACAGGTTGTCGGCCGACAGAGTGGATTATTTTGTCGCAAACTCGAAAACAACACAGTCGAGAATTGAAAAATATTATAGACGACCCTCAACAGTTATAAACCCGATGATCGATATAAATAAATATGACATATCGGACAAAACAAAAGGATATTTCTTAGCAGTGGGTCGCCTGATCCCTTACAAGAAATTCGACCTCGTCGTAGAAACTTTCAATAATTTGGGACTTCCTCTCAAAATTGTGGGAACAGGGATAATGGAAGAAAGTTTAAGAAAAATAGCACACCCAAACATCGAATTTTTAGGATATGTACCGGACGAAGAATTAAGAGTACTCTACAGCGAATGCGAAGCGTTAGTGTTCCCTCAACTGGAAGACTTCGGAATCATCCCATTGGAAGCAATGGCGAGCGGCAGACCGGTTATCGCGTACAAAAAAGGAGGAGCATTAGAGACTGTCGTAGAAGGCGAAACGGGAATATTTTTCACAAAACAGGACGAGATCCACCTTAAATCCGCAATAGAGAAATATCTTAAAGAAAAAAATAAATTCGACCCGGCAAAAATCAGGGAACACGCACTTAAATTTGACGAAGAAAACTTCGAAAGAACCTTCTCTAAATACCTTCAGACGAAGTGGGATAACTGGAAAGAAAACCTCTAAGGAACCTACCTCGTCGCAATCGAAATAACGACATTCACTATCGTCCAGGCCAAGATAGCGATTATAAATCCGACTATTCCATAAATGATCGCTCTCTTTCCTTTGTCCTTGTCATCAGCAAACGACCCAAAAAGATAAAAATACCCGCCGATAATAATCGCTCCAACCGCAACCAAACCGGCAAGACTCAAAGCAAATTGGATGAAGTATTTGATATAAAACGGGATCATCCACAAATGAATGCGCCCGGTCTTGATAGCGCAACCAAGAACATCCAACGGAGAAACTTTATTCGTAGGAACCTCCCCCTCATACTCCCCTTGGGCGCCAAAATCTATATCTCCTCCACCTATAAGTAAAATATCCTTGAGAATCCCCGGGTGTGAAGCCTCGTACAAAAACAATAGTTCACAGTCGGTCTCTATAAATTTCGTCGTTGGCAACACGGTGGATGGAGTCACATTCGGGTCATAACAACTTTGAATTGTAGGATCGAACACTTCCGGAGCGGAACAGGCCTTGCAGGAATTGGATTCCGCGTCATATTCCTGCCCATTCTTCGCACAGTAGACTTTCCCGGAAACACAACTATTCGCGTCCGAATCGTAAAACGAATTTTTTAAATAAGTACATTTTTCCTCAGCAGTCACACAGCTCTTATTCTTAATCTCAGGAGCATACTCCTCTCCTTGCTCTGCACAATATTCCGCCCAAGAAGTACACTCCCCGTCACCGGAAGAGAAATAATATTGAGGACAACTAGAAGGAGACATGTCACACTCATCTCCGACAATATTTCCACCTGCCTTCGCGCAATCGATAGCCCATTGCGGAGTCTCAGCAAAAGCAACCCCAGGAAACCCCAAAGCGCAAAACAAACCCAACAACAAACCTGAAATAATCCTTTTCATGCCTGAATTCTACCACACATAAACTTGCAAAAAAATACTTTTTAGATTATTAATACCCTCTGCTTATGAAAACCGACGCAACCATTGCCATTATCGGCAAACCAAATGTAGGAAAATCAACCCTCTTCAATAGGATAATAGGTAGACGCCTTGCCGTTATTGCGAAAGAAGCCGGTACCACGCGGGACAGAATTCAACAGGATTTTGACCTTGATGAATATAAAATATGTCTGATCGACACGGGGGGACTCCAAACCGGTAAGAAAAAAGCCATAGAAGCGGATGTTGAAAAACAAGCCAAGATTGGCATAGAAAAAGCTGACATAATCCTCTTTGTAACAAACGCATTACAAAACCTGACAACAGATGATTTCGCGGTAGCAAACGCCTTAAGAAAAGCAAAAAAACAAGTAATTTTGGTCGCAAACAAATGCGACAGCCAAAAAGCAATAGAAGAAAATATCTATAACATATATGAACTGGGATTTGGTGAACCCGTTCAAGTTTCAGCGATCCACAAATCAGGCATGGACACGCTCTACGAAGAAATAAAAGGGAAATTAAAAGGGCTAAAAATAAAACTGATTCACAAAGACGAAGAAAAAAAACACATAAAAATATCAATACTGGGACGTCCAAATGTAGGAAAATCTTCTCTATTAAACAGTTTGATAGGGGAGGAAAGGGTTATAGTCTCCGAAATACCCGGCACAACACGCGACGCAACAGACAGCGAACTTAAATATAAGGGTCAATATTTCACATTAATAGACACAGCAGGAATTCGCCGCAGAGGAAGAATAGAACAAGGGATTGAGAAATTCAGCATACTAAGATGCAAAGAAGTAATAGAAAGATCGGATATTTCAATAATCGTACTGGACGCAACTGATCCAGCCACCTCTCAAGATCTACACATCATCGAATTTGCTCTAAAAGAAAAAAACGGAATTATCTTGGCAGTAAACAAATCCGATTTAATAAAAGGCGAGAAAAAAGATTCAATACTATGGAAACTAAGATACAAATGCGACTTCTTACCCTGGGTTCCGGTAGTCTTTATTTCCGCAAAAAACAAAAAAAATATCTTCCAACTCTTAGATATAGCGATCGAAATAGACAAAACCCGAGAAATCCAAATATCCACACCAAAATTAAATTCTTTCCTCCAAAAAATCGCCTTAAAACAGGTTCCGTCATCAACCGGACAATTCAAATCAAAACTTCTCTACGGGAGTCAAACCGGCGTAAACCCTCCGAAATTCATGCTTTTTTTCAAAAACGCAAAACACCTGCATTTTTCATATAGAAGGTATATCGAAAACGAAATGCGAAAAGAATTTGAATTTGGTGGCACCCCGATCAGTTTAGTTTTTAGGGAGAGTCCTTAGAAATGCGACAAAGTCGCCGTTTCCGGATTTTAAATATAATTCTCTGAAAGCCACCCTCCTGTCGTTCTCGTGGAGTTTTACCATATCATTCAAAAGGATAGAACCTTTTCTCTTTCTTAGCCTTCTGAAAGCCAACGATCTAAAAATCGCTTCAAATAAATTTCCAACAGGACCAAACATTAAAATTTCAAAAAACTTCCTCACTAAATACAAAAGAAAGAAATCTTTTTTAACTTTGCTTCTATCAAACGCAAAACTTCCCTTCTTTATAATTGGCAAAATCCATTTATTTTTGGCCTCAATTCTGGACCCAATACCCCGATCAATAACAGGAACAAGGTGATAAATCCAGTTAGCAAAATAAATATCGTTTTTGACCGCGACTCTGGAAAATCCAACCGCCCCTTCATCAACCATAAAACTTAAGCAAAATCTGCCAGCAATTTTCTCTCCATATGTTCGCACGCCAAAAAAACGCGTCAAAAAATTGGCAAAAGCCCAAGCTACATAAAGTCTTCTTTTTTTCGCGACAACAAAGATATCAACATCACTTTTGTCCGTAACAACCCCAAATGCCAGATTATTGCAAACTGCCGCAAACCTGATAAATGGAACTATTCGGAAAAGCCACCCATACCTTCCAACCCGTTTCCACAATTTTTCTTCGATTTTATCCATCAAATTAAATATACTACAGACAACAATGGAAAATCCAAAAATAAAAATCGGCCAGACCCTCAAGAAAATTCTCAAAACCCTACCAAGCAAACCGGGTGTGTACAAAATGATAGACGAAGAAGGGAAAGTTATTTACGTTGGGAAAGCCAAAGATCTAAAAAAGCGCGTGAGCCATTACTTTCAAAAAAGCAAAACAGCAACAGTCAGAACTCAAAAACTTATTGAGAACATAGCCGACATAAAATATACGGTCGTAGACAGCGAACTGGAAGCTCTCATCCTCGAATTAAACCTGATCAAAGAACTCCATCCTAAATACAACGTTCTACTCAAAGACGATAAAAATTACGTCTACATCAAAATCACAGACTACGAAGACTTTCCGCGCATCCAAATAGTTCGCAAAATCGACGACAAAAAAGCAACCTACTACGGACCAAAAACAGCGAAACACAAAGTGGAAAAAACCTTCAAAACACTCAAGAAAGTTTTTCCTTTCAGACATTGCACGCTAGATATAAAAGCCATTGGCGCAAACAAAACTCTAGTCACGCACAAAACAATAAAATATCCATGTCTCGACCACTACATAAAGCGCTGCTGCGCTCCCTGCATCCCTAACTGCACAAAAGAAGAATATGCGGAAATAATCAGGAACGTAAAACGATTCCTCGAAGGCCATCACGAGGAAATTATAAAAAGTCTCAAGGTCAAAATGGCGAATTTGGCACAGAATCGAAAGTTCGAAGAAGCCGCAAAATTGCGCGACAGAATAAAAAGCATCGAAGAAATACTGGAAAGACAAAAAATCTCTGATCCAAACAGAAAAGATACAGATGTTTTCAATTACACGATTGCGAACAACAAAGCGTTTTTCAATCTATTCCAAATAAGGGATGGGAAGCTTATTAATCAAGAAAATTTCATCCTGCAAGCCCAGTCCATTCAGGAAGAAGATGACGACGACGAAGCTAAACAAGAACTTCTGGAATCATTCCTCTCACAGTATTACGAAAAAACAACAAACATTCCCAAAGAAATTCTGCTCCCGCACGATCCGGCGAACAAGAACGATCTAGAAAAATTCATCTCTAAAGAAAAAGGCACAAAAGTTGAAATAACAACCCCCAAAAAAGGAGAAAAAAGTCACTTGCTTGAATTGAGTTACAAAAATGCAAAAGTTTTTGCAGAGAGAAACCGTACGAATTGGGAAGAGGAAGGAGACCACACAAAAAACTTACTAGAAGAATTAAAATCACAATTCAATCTCAAGAAACCGCCAAAACGTATCGAATGTTACGACATCTCGCACCTTGCAGGAACAGACACAACGGGCTCAATGATCGTTTTTATAAATGGAGTACAACGTCCGCAAGACTATAGAAAATTCCGCATTCTCACAGTCGTAGACAAACCCGATGACTATAAATCACTCGAAGAACTACTAACTCGTCGCTTAGCTCATTTGAAAGACGAATCCAGTGAATACAATATAAAAAAAGCCGTAAAAAAGGACGAAAAAACAATTGAAGAAATTATCGAAAAAGAAAAAATGCTCATCGACTGCCGAGACATCAATTACAAAACTTTTTTCACAGCCAAAAAAGACGGGAAAATCTATGGATTTGTACGCGAAAAGATAATAGGGGAATCACACAAAATCTCATCCCTCTGGATTTCAAAAAAAGCTCGCGGCCAACACCTCGGCCACAAATTATTAAAAGCTTTAATAAAAGCATCAAAAGCAAAACGATTTTATTTGAATTGCCAGAAAACATTGAAAGATTATTACGAATCAATCGGATTCATGGAAATCAAAAAACTGCCGAAAGAACTAGAAGCAGACCAAGAATATTGGAACAAACTAGACTGCGTATGTAGTCACGAAAAAGGCATCTGGTTTGCATACGACAACACGAAAAAACAGGACAAATCATTCGACTCAATGCCAGACTTAATAATTATAGATGGCGGCAAAGGCCAATTATCCACCGCAGAAAAAGTTTTAAAAAGCTTCAAACTCACTCTTCCAGTAATATCCATAGCAAAAGAGCGGGAGGAAATCTTCATTCCAGGACAGAAACCGGGACAGAAAGACTCTCTTCACCTCGATCGAACAAACCAAATTCTAAGGTTAATCCAGCGCGCACGCGACGAAGCCCATAGATTCGCGATCTCATACAACAAACACCTTCGACGAAAGCGATTAAACAAATAATCCTTCAAAAGCGTCGTTAACAATCTTATCAACTCCAAGAAATTCTTCCGCTTTTTCCACCTCCCCAAACTTCGCCGAAACCTCAGGATTTGAAGGCATAAAAAGCGAACACGTATCTGTACAAGGAAGTCTTGAAATGTCATGAGTTCCTACTTTTTGCGATTCATTGATAATTTCAACCTTATCCATCCCAATCAAAGGTCGAAAAACAGGCAAATGCGTAGCCTCATCAATCACAGCGATGTTATTAAGGGTCTGCGACGCAACTTGCCCCAAACTCTCACCGGTCACCAAAGCTTTTAATTTTTTATATCTTGCGATTTTTTCGGCAATTTTAAACATCAACCTCCTATAAATCACAACCCGAAGCTTCGCTGGAACATCCATATTTATCGAAATTTTCTTCTGGATCTCGCCAAACGGAACGACATAGAGCTTCGCCCCGCCTTGATATTCGCCCAAAATCTCAACAATCTTCTTCACTTGCTCAACTTCCTCCCGCCTCGTATATGGCTGGCCCGAAAAATGCACAAACTCCACCTTCGCTCCACGCCTTATCATCCTGTACGCAGCAACAGGCGAATCAAATCCCGACGAAATCAAGCTCAAAACTTTACCGCCAGTCCCAACGGGAAGTCCACCCAATCCCTTAAACTTCCCAAAACCGATATAAGCCATGTCACCGAAACATTCTATAGTAACAAGCAAATCCGGATCAGTCATTTTCGCTTTTAGCCCAATGTCACTCTCAAACAAAACCTCCCCGAAATCCCGCTCAGCTTCCAATCGCGAAAAAGGTAAATCATTTTGAGACTTTTTCACGCGCACACAGAAAGTTTTCCACCCCTTATCCGCAATCTCATCTCTGGGCAGATACTTCATCAACGCCTCCGAAATTTTGTCGAAATCCAAATCAACACGATAAGTTATCGAAAAATATTCAATCCCAGAAACATGCCGCATGGCATGTTTCACTTTTTCCTCGTCGAAGTCTGCAGGAAGCTTCACAACAAAACGGCCGAGAACATATTGGATCTGAGATTTAATGCCAATTCCGCGCACAGCAGCCATGACATTCCTCCTTAAAACATCTTCAAAAAAACCCTTGTTCTTGCCCTTCAAACCAAGCTCTCCGTAATGTATGATCAGATGTTTTTCCATCAAAAAAAATCAAGCAAGCTCCTTTATATCACTATCAGGCAAATAAAGCAGCATAAGCCCTATCCCGATACAAATAATATTACTCACAAAGGGATAATCAGGCAGCAAATAATCATCGAGCAAATTCCAAATACCCCTCCAAATAAATATAACCGCAAGCGCAATAACAAGAGTTCGGAAAAAAGCTGCATTTGGACTTAAAGACAAGCCGTATTTCGATTTTCTCATAGGATTTTTTTGTTAATCTAATACCGAGAATCTGGTGCCCAGGGAGAGAATTGAACTCTCACCTCCTTGCGAAGACGGGATTTTGAGTCCCGCGCGTCTACCAATTCCGCCACCTGGGCCTATTCACACGATTATTTACACCAAAGAATTTAGCAAAATTTCTCCCTTCCTAAAAGGGAAAATTTTCTTTAATATGGGCGCATGTTCTGTGACGAAACAAAAATATTGGTTATAGCAGGCCACGGCGGAGATGGATCCGTAAGCTTCCGCCGTGAAAAATACGTGCCAAAAGGAGGACCTGACGGTGGCGACGGCGGACAAGGCGGAAACATAATTTTGAAGGCCAACGAAAACATAAATACTCTTTCCGATATAAACTCGCACAAACACTACAAAGCGGAAAGTGGGGGCGCAGGCCACAAGAAAAATATGTCCGGCAAAACAGGAGAAGATCTAATTCTGCAAGTCCCCGTAGGTACTGTGATTTGGAATATTGATAAGTCGAAAATCATCACGGACTTAAGCAGCCATAATCAAGAATTCATAATTACAAAAGGAGGAAAAGGAGGTTTGGGCAACCAGCACTTTGCTTCTTCTGTAAATCAGGCGCCAACTTTCGCGGAAACTGGAGAGCCCGGAGAAGAAAAAGAAATTCTCCTCGAGTTGAAACTGGTCGCAGACGTCGGATTAGTGGGCTTCCCATCGGTAGGGAAGTCAACACTTATCGCGCACGTTTCGAACGCACGCCCAAAAATTGCCGAATATGAATTCACAACTCTGGTTCCAAACCTGGGAGTAGTCGACATGAAAAGATTTGGTGGCGGGAATAGCGACGCATTTGTGATAGCAGACATTCCCGGAATTATCGAAGGAGCCTCACACGGGAAAGGCCTTGGCTTAAAATTTCTCCGCCACATAGCAAGAAACTCCGTTCTAATTCACATAGTCGACCCTCTCAGGCCAAATCCGATCGAAAACTTCAAAATCATCCAACACGAACTCGAATTATCCGACAAATCGCTAATCAAAAAACCTTTAATAGTAGCGATCAATAAAATCGACGCAGTCCAACCGAAAGAAGTAGAAAAAATCACAAAAGAACTGCTGGAAAACATTAAACCTAAACCAAAAAAAATCTTCCCAATTTCGTCAGTAACAGGGAAAGGACTCAAAGAACTTCTCTTCGAAGCTTTAAAAGAAATCAGAAACACGAGACAAAGCTCGCCAAGAGAAATCAAGTCTCAAGAAACAATCATTCTCACACCACACAAGGAACTTGTAAAATTCAAAATAGAACAGGTAAAAAAGAAAAAAACGCACAAAATTTTTATCATTTCGGGACAAAGAATAGAGCAGGTGCTTAGAATGACAGATTTAAATAATCCACAAGGAGTGGAACGCGTTTACCATTTCTTAAATAAAATGGGAATATTGAAAGCAGTAAAAAGAGAAAAAGCCGAAATTAGTGATATAATCGAAATCGCAGGAAAACATATTCCTTATCGAGACTAATCGAGAGTAAATATGAAAATAATAGTAGGCCTCGGCAATATAGGCGGAAAATACGCTAAGACACGCCACAACACCGGATTTATAGTTGTTGACGCTTTGTTCAACAAACTCAACGGGACAGATTGGAAAGAAGAGCCAAAATTCAAATCCCTCATAGCCGAATGCGTCTTTAAAGGAGAAAAAGTCTTATTGGCCAAACCAACAACCCTCATGAACCTCTCAGGCCAAGCAATTTCAAGTATTGTAAATTTTTACAAAGAACCGTTAGAAAACCTAACAGTAATCTACGACGACGTTGATTTACCTCTCGGAACGATAAGAATAAGAGACAAAGGCTCCGCAGGCACCCACAACGGCATGAAATCAGTAATTCAAGAGCTCGGAACAGAAGAATTCAAAAGAATCCGCATAGGAATCGAAGGCCGCGGAACAACTTCGCCAAAAGAACAAGACACCTCTTCATACGTTCTTTCCGCCTTCGCGAAAGAAGAAGAACCGATCATCAAAAAAGCAATAGAAGAAGTAGTAAGCGACCTATCTTGAGCGCTCTCCTAATTTTACCTTGACCTTTCCACACCTTTTCCATAAAGTGTGTGAGCAAATTCGCTTCTAAATTCTTTTAATCTAACTAAAATGTTCGCAATAATTGAAACAGGAGGGAAACAACACAAAGTTGAAAAAGGTACAATTCTAGAAATTGAAAAACTCCTCGAAGACAAAGGCAAAACCGTTACATTTGACAAAGTCTTTCTGATTTCAGACGGATCTTCGACAAAAATCGGAACTCCTCTCTTGGAAGGAGCGGTAGTCACAGGCAAAGTCGTCAACCAAACCAAAGGAGACAAAATAATAGTCTTCAAAAAGAAAGCAAAAAAGAGATACGAAAAGAAACAAGGGCACAGACAATGTTTAACAGTAGTGGAAATCACGGAGATCAAAAGCTAGAGAGCCTCTGAGTCCTTCAAACTAGCCACAACCGTCCGCAACTCATCCGGCAACTTACTTTCAAATGCCACCCTTTTCCCCGTCCTCGGATGTGTAATTTCGAGCCTTTCAGCGTGCAAAAACTGTCGATCCAAACCATATTTCTCTAGAAAATGCACATTCACTTTCGGATTCCCGTACGTTATATCGCCAACGACAGGATACCCAATCGCATTCATATGAACACGAATCTGATGAGTCCTCCCGGTCTTAAGATCAATATCCACCAAAGAATATTCACCAAAATCATCCTTGTACACCTTCCGAACCCAATACTCCGTAACAGCATTTCGCCCCTCATCCTCCGAAGAAATAGCCATTTTCTTCCTGTTTCTTAGACTCCTGCCAATAGGGGAGTCGATGATTGCGTGATCAAGCTTGATCCTCCCATTAACCAACGCAACGTACCTCTTGGCCACAGTCCTGTCAGCGAACTGCTTCACCAGAGACTGATGAGCCAAATCCGTTTTCGCAACCACCAATACGCCGGAGGTATTTTTATCGAGCCTATGAACAATCCCAGGCCTCATTTCCCCGGATATCCCAGCCAACTCCCCTTTACAATGATGCAAAAGAGCGTTAACCAACGTCCCTGTGCTATGAGACCCACTTTCCGAAGGATGCACGACCATATAAGCAGGCTTATTGATAACGATAATATCCTTATCCTCAAACAGAATATCTAGGTCTATATTTTCAGCTTTCGCCTCTATTTTCTGGGGCTCCGGAATCTCAACCTGGACGTCATCCCCAACTTTCAAAGGCATACCCACCTTGGTTGCTGCTTTGTTATTCACCAAAACGTGACCCCCTTTAATCAATTTCTGTAAAAAAGCTCGCGTCCGGTCTGGGAAGCCTGTAACCAGAAACTTATCCAATCGATTTTTTTCAACTATTTTCATAAAGTATCTTCATAATTATCTTCGCCATTATGCACTAATGCCCCAATCCAGGCCAACTCAAAAATACTCCTCTGGGTTTTCGCAAATTCCTCACTTTCAATCAACACCCCGAACTCAAATCCTCTATCGGGAGATACAATAGCAACTTTATTGTCATAAACATTCATAATATTATCAAACAAACCCTCACCGCCCTTTATGAAACGAAGATCCGTTAGCGCAGTTCCTATACCGACATCACCATAACATTCCGTAAAAAAACACCGGGTCTCCCCGGTATCTAACGCTAATCCTTTCAATGGTATTTTTTTTTCAAACACTCGAACATTAATATAATTTTTAATAAAATCGAGCATGTCGGAATTGAGCCATTTTGGGATTGAGGTAATGCAAAAAATTGACCCTTTGCTTTTCAAACTGTCGTTCATAACCGTCTCCACACCATTAACCCCTTCAAAATAATGCACTTTAGGCGGAATCAATAAGACACTCTTCAATTGCTCCATCTTCGGAAGAATATCAATCACGAAATCACGATGATGGTCCAGAAGCCGCCTCTTTCTTTCAACATATTCCAACAGATTATTTAGATCGTTCACCGCGAAGTAAATTATGCCATTTTTAATAAAAGAGCTTATTAAGCTCTTCTTTTGTAGGTTCTTTAGTATGGGGTAAACGGCAGTTCTTTCTAGGCCCGCCTTCCTCGCTATTGTGTTAGCTGGTTGGGGGCCCAATTCGACCAAGGCGATGTAGATTTTCGCCTCACTATTAGTGAACCCTATCTGGCACAAAGTTTCTTTTAACATATTTTGTCTAGCCTTGCAAATAAAATGGAAAGAAACTAACAATATACTCATATTTTCACATTTGTCAAGTATTTTTAGTGTTTTGTTTGGCAAATAGGGAAGAATTAAACTATATTTAACCCGTTATTAAACCAAAAAAACAATGAAGCCAGATATAAAAACACTACTCAAAAGGGGAGTTGCCGAAGTAATTATCAGGGAAGATTTAGAAAAAAAATTAGGATCAAAGAAAAAATTAAAGGTAAAACTGGGAATAGATCCGTCAGGAGCAGATCTGCATTTGGGACACATGGTTGTTATTAAAAAATTGAATGAATTTCAGCTCGCAGGACACCACGTACAGCTTGTGTTTGGAAATTTTACAGGCCAAATAGGGGATCCATCTGACAAATTGAATGCTCGTCAGCCAAAAACCCAAGCAGAACTGGAAAAAAATGCTAAAAAATACATACAACAAGCAGGGAAAATCCTGGATACGAAAAAAATAGAAGTCGTCTGGAATGCAGACTGGCTCGGTAAACTCTCCTTCGCCGACGTAATCAAATTAGCTCAAGTATTCACTGTCCACCAAATGCTTGAACGCGACATGTACCAGGAGAGAATAAAGCAAGACCAGCCAATCTACATACACGAATTTTTGTACCCATTAATGCAAGGCTACGACTCAGTCGCCTTGAAATCGGATTTGGAATTGGGAGGCACAGACCAGACATTCAATTTACTAGCAGGAAGAACTATCCAGAGAGCATACGGCCAAGAACCTCAGTCGGTTCTCACAGTTCCACTTTTAGTCGGCACCGACGGCAAAGAAAAAATGGGCAAAAGCCTCGGCAACTACATCGGAATAACCGAATCCCCAAAAGATATGTTCGGCAAAACAATGTCGATCCCGGATCATTCAATACTAAGCTACTTTGAATTAACAACAGACATTTCGTTGGAAGAATTGGCGAAAATCAAGAAAGCATTAGACGAAGGCGAGAATCCTCGTAATTTGAAAGTACGCCTCGCCAAAGAACTGGTCACCTTCTACCACAACAAAAAAGCCGCCAACGACGCCGAACAAGAATTTATAAACATGTTCCAAAAGAAACAACTCCCGGATGTAATAGATGAAAAGAAGCTGAAACAGACCAAATGGAAATTGGTCGATCTCTTGGCTGAAACAGGTTTAGTCGCCTCAAAAGGCGAAGCCCGCAGAATGGTCGAACAGGGCGGCGTAAAAGTCGATCAGGCAAAAGTCGAGTCAATCGATTTCGAAATAGATGTTTCGGGCGGGAAATTATTACAGGTAGGAAAGAGGAAGTTTTTGAAGGTGAGAGGGTAGATTGCATAAAATATCGTGACATTTTGTCACGGACTGAAGTTTCAGAGTCAAAAGGGTATGGACAATTTGTCCACACCCCTTATGTTAAAGCCCGAGAATATCCAAGCCATCCAAATTTTAACCGTCCCCGTCTTAAGTACAGTTAAGGAACCTCAGTTATCTACAATTTGTAAACAACTCAAATTTCAAAGATGAAGTGGTGACAAATCGTCACCAATTGGACCAAAAATCTTAATCGTCAACAAACCAAACCTTAATTCCATCGAATTCGATGGAATTAAAAACACAGTAGTGAAACTGTTACAAAATGTAACACTTTTAAAATGATTGCCCCAAATGACAGATCCTTCCACCTAAAAAAACAACAAATCCCTCCACAAAACCTTTCCGCTTTTTCCGCAACAAAAATTAATCAAAACATATTGACGGTGAGTTTACGCTCACCTATGATCCTATCAGATACTAAACATTTTTTAACAACATAAAAACATGAATAGCGAACATCAAAAATTAGCAGTTTTTCAGGACAAAAACATTCGTAGCATATGGCACAATGACGAATGGTGGTTTTCGGTAGTCGATGTTGTCAAAGCACTAACAGATAGTCCAACACCGAGACAATATTGGGGAAAGCTAAAGCAAAGAGAGTTTACTGATCTTCAGTTGTCCCCAATTTGGGTACAACTGAAATTGGAGTCATCTGATGGCAAAAAATATGGAACCGACTGCACCAACACCGAAGGTCTTTTCCGTATTATCCAATCAATTCCATCACCGAAAGCCGAACCCTTTAAGCTTTGGCTCGCAAAAGTGGGATATGAACGCATACAGGAGATCGAAAACCCCGAATTAGCGCAAGACCGGATGAAAACGCTTTATGAACAAAAGGGATATCCACAAGATTGGATTGATAAACGCATTCGAGGGATAGCAATTCGGCAAAATTTAACAGATGAATGGAAAGAGAGAGGAATCAAAATTCCAAGCGATTATGCTATCCTGACAGCAGAAATTTCCAAAGCCACTTTCGGAATGACGCCAAGCGAATACAAGAAATACAAAAACATTCCAGATCATCCGAACAAGAACCTACGCGACAACATGACCGATCTGGAACTAATCTTTACGATGCTTGGCGAAAAAGTGACTACCGAAATTTCAAAACAGGAAAAACCGAAAGAAATGCCAGAGCACAAGCAAGTAGCACATCGTGGAGGTAGAGCGGCCGGGAACGCGCGGAAAGAAGTAGAAAAGGAATTAGGGAGGAGTATAATCGAGAAGAGCAATTATCGAAATTTATTGGAAAACAAATAATCGAATGCTCCAAACCCCGCTCTCAAAAGTCCTTTGCACTAACAAACAGCATCTCGACACTCTAAAGGAATTAAACCTCCAAACAGTGGACGATTTGTTGAAATACTACCCGCGCGCATACACCGACGCATCAGACTACACACAAATCATCGACATGAAACTGGACGAGACCAATACCGTCCTCGGTACGCTGAAAACTTTCCACACAATCCGAACAAGAACCGGCAAGCACATTACAAAAGGCATTTTTCAGGACGAAACCGGCTCAATCGAAGTAATCTGGTTCAACCAACAACATCTCCAACGCATCCTACCTAGAAATAAAGAAATTGTGCTGAGCGGAAAATTAAAATTAACAGGAGGAAAACTCGTTTTTCAAGCTCCATCATATGAAATTCTCAACAAATATCAGGAACAGGTTCACACCGGCCGAATCGTTCCCGTTTATCACGAAACCGAAGGCCTTTCTTCTAAATGGCTTCGAGAAAAAATCAAACCCCTAGTCGACGAATGGGCAAACCTTTATGAAGAATACATGCCAGAAAAAATCATCAAAGCAGAAAATTTAATCGATCTCAAAACAGCAATCAAAAACATCCATTTCCCTGAAAACGACGAGATTTTGAAACGCGCACGCGAACGCCTAAGTTTCGACGAACTATTCCTCCTCCAGATCAAAGTCCTTACCAAAAAGAAAGAATGGCAAAAAATCTCAAGCGGAGAAAACAAAGGAATCCCCACAAAGAAAGAAGAACTCAAAGGCCTCGTAGACAGCCTACCATTCGCGCTAACAAACGCACAAAAGAAAACAGTAAAAGAAATTCTTTCCGATCTCGAGAAACCTTTCCCCATGCACAGACTCCTGCAAGGAGACGTAGGCTCAGGGAAAACCGTCGTCGCCGTAATCGCCGCTCTGAACACCGTTCTAAACGGCCAACAAGTTGTAATAATGACCCCAACAGAAATTCTGGCCAAACAACATTTCCAGTCATTCCTAAAACTCCTCAAAAACTACAGCTTTAACATTCAATTCATCGCCGGTTCCACACCGCAAAAACAGAAAACAGAGATCATAAAACAGATGAAAACCGGAACAGCCGACATAATAATAGGCACACATGCCCTGATTCAGGACAGAATAGGCTTCAAAAACCTCGGACTCGCTATTATCGACGAACAACACCGTTTCGGCGTAAAACAACGTGCAGCACTCAAGGAAATAGGGAAGAGCCCACACTTACTCAGCCTATCCGCCACTCCAATTCCACGAACGCTCGCAATAACTATATATGGAGATCAAGATCTCTCAATCATCGACGAGATGCCGCCAGGCCGTCAAAAGATCATCACAAGAATCGTACCTGAAGATCGCCGCCTCGACGCATACAGATGGATTGAAAACCAAGTCCTAAAAGGTCGCCAAACATTCATAATCTGCCCACTAATCGACGAATCCGACTTTCTCGAAGTAAAATCAGTCATAAACGAGTACGATTACCTATCCCAGCACATCTTCAAAGATCTCAAAGTCGGCCTTCTCCACGGCCGCCTGAAACAGGAAGAAAAAGACCAAATAATGCAGGATTTCAAAGATAATAAGATAAATATTCTCGTTTCCACATCTGTTATTGAGGTTGGCATCGACGTCCCGAACGCAACAATCATGATCATAGAAGGAGCTGAACGCTTCGGGCTAGCCCAATTGCACCAATTTCGAGGTCGAGTGGGTAGGGGAGAGCACCAATCTTATTGTTTCCTATTCACGAACAAAATATCTCAAGAAGGTTTGAAGCGCCTAAAAGCGATGGAAGTTCATCATAGCGGATTTAAGTTGGCAGAAATCGATTTGGAAATTCGCGGCCCGGGCGAAATTTATGGAATTCGACAAAGCGGACTCCCCGACCTTCGCATGGCAAGCTTGACAGACTCGGAACTTATTGCACGCGCGCGAACACGCGCCGAAGAAATTTTAAGCACCGATCCAAAATTAATAAATTACGAAAAACTTTTAGAAAAATTCTCAGAAATTCCGGACGTTTATGTAAAGGATTAGCAGGCACGACAGGACGAAGTCATGTTCGTGCCAAATCGAAAAACATCATTCAATTTGACAGGCAAGACGATACAAATATCGACTTTTTAATTCAAACGCGTTAAATCGCGTATTTTGAGGCAAGGGCTAGTGTAAGCCAAGAAACAGGGGTAAGCTGCAGGGAGAACAGGCCGAACACGCAAAAGGGAACCTAGGCAGAATAAAGCACCAACGCCAGAGCAGAGCGAAACCAATCTATTTCCATAATCTTCATCGAATCACTTTGCACAAGATACATTGTGCAAACCAATCACGCACCCATCACTTCGTCCAATGATTCTACGCGTCTGTTTAGCAAAGAAGTTACGTTATATTTCTCGCCAGATAGTAATTTTGCTCTGGCTGCCACTACATTCTCCTCCCTGGCAAAATATAAATTCAAAGCTCTAACTTTCCTTTCCATAGTAGGATAATCGTCATCACGAGCAATCAGTGTCGGAACAAATCTATCAAGTATTTTCCTACTTTGTCCCGCTATATCAAAGCCGCGAGACTCCCCAGCCCCCAATAATCTTACCCCCAACAATTCAACCGTATTATCAGGAAGTCGTGCAATCCCCTCGATATCAGCAGTATTCGTAGTTATTTTCCCTATTCTCTTGGTCAAATAAGCATCCACTCTGCGACCATCGATAACAGCCGGAAGCTGCTCTGTCGTTATAGGACCAACCCTTTGCCCATGCGTATAAGAATCCCCAACGAAATAAACAAATTCCTGTGTTTCAAGGTCTTTATATACAGATAAATCCAAAGAAAAATCAGCAATTTTAACGGTAGCAACACCTTCATTTGCAAACTCAACCGAGAAATTAGTCCCAGCAAAAGCAGAAGAAACTTCCTTCACCGCAGACATCGTTTCGCCCTTAGACGTAATAGGCGTCGCCAAATACGAACTGATCGCTTCGGCGGTTGCAGCTTCATAAATCTTCGTAGACTCCTCGTCCTGTTCATCAGAATTCCACAACGCCTTCAATTCATCATCCCCGGAATCTTTTACTGTTACATCATATAAAGATTCCATCTCAGCAATATACTCGTCTTCACGGAGTTCGCCTTTAGAATATCTGTCATCTAATTCAATTCTGTTTTGATAAAAATCATCACCTATTAGATTCGAAGATAACAACCTCTCGTCGATCTTCATCAGCCTCCTGCCTCTTCTAAAATCTAAAACTAAGTTGCGAAGATCATCATTATTAATATTTAAATTTTCTTTAGTGTACCCAAAAAGTTTCTTTTGGAACTGAACCGATAATCCACGAAATTCCTTTTTGGATTGCTCAGCATTTTCATCCTTCGAAAAATCGTAATCAATAAGTTCCACAAAAAGAGGCTTCAAAACATCATCAGTCGACATTTTCGATTCAACCTTCTTTGATAATCCCCTCTTTTTAATAAAAGATTTCACAAAAGACTCATAAGTCGGGTTATTACCAAGCTTCTCTCTCAATTCAGCCGAAATTTCTTCCTTTTTTCTCCCTGAAAATTTAGTTCCAAAATAATCCTCGAGTGTAAAATTGGTATCCTCTGTAGTACCTTTCAATGACTCCCCTACACCTTGGCTAGCTATAGCTCTCTGTCCCACAAAAAACCTACGCATATACATGTAACGCCTTTCACGCCCCTCCTCTTCTCTACCAGCAATTTGAGGAGCTTCATCATTGGACCCTTCAGGTGGTTTTGCAGGTGGTTCTACAGCCATTTTTATTAGTTATAATGAAAACCCATGTTTTTCAAAAAAAGCTCTCACTAATCCTTTTCCTTCCTCGAGAGTTGCGCAATCTGCGCCGAATGAATCGATTGTCTGGCCTTCTGACCCAAGTACGTGAGCACTAACATAGCAGACGTACGCCGGGCGTTCAAAACATCTTGCTAGCTCACGTCCATGACAATCCACAACACTGAATTGACCTTCGCGACTTGACTCAAAACTCAAGATTTTATGATGTGTTACGTCTGGATCATAATGTTCAACATACAATAAAGTTCCTTTTAGCCCTGCCCCTTCGTTTTTAGAAACCAAATCTAGGAGACGCTGAGCCGCAGCAGTTCTGTTTGAACCATTCGAATATTCTCGGACATTTTTTTGCAATTCTCGTTTAGGAGTACAGGATGTTCTCATTTGATCAAAGAATCCTTGCTGCGCAGCTATATCTTCTTCAGTTTCGACCCCGCCAAGATCATCAGGCAAACCATTAGACATACATATTGTTTTACAAAATACAGTAGTATTATACCACATTTTGAGCAAGATTTCAACACAGCGGATGATTTTCTCAAACACTTAAAGATTGATATAATTCCCCATCTTTGAACTTAAGCTTTCTATAGTATTCACGCACACCAACGCCACTAATAACCGACAATTTAGCCAGTCCTTTTTTAGCGGTAATTTCCTTGGCTTTCTCAATCAATTTACGTCCAAAACCAATGTGTTGGCTAGCAAGACGCGATCTCCCACTAACAGGAACATGCTCCCCAAAAACATGCAATTCGCGAATAATTGAAGACCCGTTTAGTTCATCGATCCAGTGTTTCTTCCGAGAGAAATGCTGAGACGGAATCCTCAACCTCAAATAAGCAATCAATTTATCGTTCTTTACATCTTCAAAACTCAAAAAATATTCCTCTCCACCAGAAGAATCGTAGTGCCTTTCAACCAGCCGGATATCTTTTAAATTATACCTCTCCTCTTTTATCTCTCTACATCTTATGCACCTGCATTTTTTACCCTGCTTCGCCATCTCCGCCTGCACGTACTGCCTCAAATTAGAAAGCTTACTCCCACCCAGAATACTTTCAGCCGGAATATCCCTATACAACCTGGTAATCCTGCAATATTCAGGAACAATTTCCTTAAATTTCACAAGCAACCGGATTAATTCTTTATCCGAATAAGGCCTATGCTTCCCGGCTTTATACAACTTTCCCAAAGGCGAATAAGGAACAACCACGCACGGATAAATCTTCAACCAATCCGGCCTGAAATCAGGATCATCAAAAAGCCCCTTAAACATCTCAAAATCCTTCTTCAAATTACTGCCGTACATATTCGGCATAAAATGGACATTTATCTTGAAACCGGCATCCTTCAGAAGTTTCAAAGCATCTCGCACAGCCTTAACACCATGTCCGCGCTTGTTCAATCTGTAAATCTGATCATCCAAACACTGCACACCAACCTCAACTTTCGTTACACCAAGAACCCTGAAATGTTTAAGTTCCTTTTCGGAAATGTAATCCGGCCTGGTTTCAACCGACAACCCAACACATCTATGTTTTGCGGACTCGTTGACTTTTTGAGCAAGCGCCAAAGATTTTGCCTTCTTTTGTCCACTCCCCCGCCCTGTTTTGTCCACTCCCCCGACACCTCCCCCAACATCGAAATTTAACCCATTAAACACCCCTCTCACAAAATTCGCCTGATATTGACGCGGATAGAAATTAAAAGTCCCCCCAGCAATTATTAATTCTATCTTATCGGTCATATGCCCTGTCTTCTTCAAACCCTTCAACCTGGATACAACCTGCCTGTAAGGATCGAAATCGTTCAAAATCGCTCTCATTACAGCAGGTTCGTTACTCAAGTAACTCTTCGGCATCTCAGGCTCTTTTGGACAATAAATGCACTTCCCCGGACAATCAAAATCCTTAGTAATAACAGTAATGGAAGCAATCCCGGACGTACTACGGACTCCCCTCTTGCGGATCAATTTCTCAAATTCGGGAGATTCCCCATCATAAGCCCTTACAAGTTCCACGCTCGATAAACTTGAAATTTTATATTTCGTAGAAAATTCATTTTTTAATTTTTGCAAATCCAAGCGCGAAGAAATTCCACGTTTTATGGCTTGTTTGATAAACTCCTTGGCTATATCATCTATACGCATGCGCACAGATTCTATCACAATACTAAAAAACGTAAAAAAAACTTACGATTTGATCGCAGAGGATTTTTCCAAAACAAGAAACACGGAATGGAAAGAATTCGAACAATTTTTGCCGCACATAAAAAATGAGCAAACTCTCGCCGACATCGGCTGCGGCAATGGAAGATTTTTCAAATTTATTTCAAAACACAAACGCGTTTCATATACAGGAGTAGATTTTAGCAAAAGACTTTTAAAAGAAGCGAAACGCCTCAACAAAGCCAAATTCATTTATGGAGATATCTTAAAAATTCCATTGAAACCCTCCTCGCAGGATATAATCGCGTGCATAGCAGTTTTACATCATATTCCAACCATAAAACTTCGCAAAAAAGCAGTTAGAGAACTCTGGAGAATTTTGAAAAAAAAGGGGACATTACTTCTCACAGTTTGGGATTTAATTAAACAAAAAAATTGCAAAAAAGGAGATAATTTTATACCCTGGGGAAAAGAGAAAATCCCACGTTACTACTACGCGTTTGAAGAAAAAGAATTAGAGAAACTTTTACTCCCCCACTACAAAATAATCAAAAAATCACACGGTAAAAATCTAACTTACATATGCGAAAAACTATAAAAATTCTAGGAGTAAATTTTGATCGCACAACCGAGAAAGAAGCGCTCGAAAAGATCGGTAAATGGCTCGAACCAGGCTTCCACCTTTTCAAAAAACACATCATCGTTACTCCAAATCCGGAAATTCTTTTGGCCGCCCAAAAGGACGAAAAATATCAGCGAATTCTCAACAAAGCCGATCTAAGTATCCCCGACGGAATCGGCATTTTGTGGGCATCGAAATTCAATGACATCATAAAATCAAACGATTCTAAGATCAAAAAATTCTCAAAATGGCTAGTTAGCTTGAGCCTGATACCATTCAGTAAAGGCTACATTAGATCGGTACTTCCAGAACGAATAACAGGAGTGGATTTAATGAAAAAAATCTGCCGCCTGGCCGCCGAAAACGCCTCAAAAGTTTTCCTGCTTGGCGCCGAAGAAGGCATCGCAGAACTTGCCGCAGAAAAGCTTGCCAAACGCTATCCTGGTCTTCAAATAGTCGGAACCTACGCCGGCACTCCAAAAATCAAACATGAAAGAACGATCTCGGAATTAATCAACGCGGTAAAACCAGACATTCTTTTCGTCGCATACGGCGCCCCGGAACAAGAAAAATGGATCTCACGCAACTACAAATCCATCCCGAGCCTCAAAATCGCGATGGGCGTTGGAGGAGCGTTCGATTTCATTTCCGGCGTGCGCCGCCGCGCCCCGGTCATTATGCAAAAAACAGGTCTGGAATGGCTCTATAGACTCTGCAAACAACCCTCAAGAATAAAAAGGATCGTGAATGCGACAATCATGTTCCCGGTGAAAGTATTTAAGAAACATTAATCCGCATCAAAAACTTCCAGAGAAGGATCACCTAACAAAGTCGTATACCAACGGTCGAGCATCCAGGTATTTTCTTTCGGATAAAATGCCTCACCGACTGTTTTCCCTTCATCAAGAGCTTTATAAAAAGCGTAGATATTAGGTGGAACAGCAAATACAGCTGGTCCTTTTTGGGCTTTAATAAGTGCTTCACTAAAAGCATCTCCCCCAGGCAGATAATAAAAGACTACTCCACAAGAAACGGAAACATAAAGAGGAATGATTTTCTGAAAATTTATTAAGTCAGCATTTGAAACGTTTTCTATACCCTGCATATAGCCATGAAACCCAGCAAAAACCGCTTGGTCTGTATTTAAAAAATAATCTCGAAAATCCTGAATAGGATTATTTGCAGCATCGTAATAGACATAATCCATAGCATAACCAATGTGTGAGGAATTACCGAAAATAAGATACATAGCACATTCAGGAATTACCGAACCTTGTGCTAGAAAATCAGGTGAAATATTATTACAGATCTCTTCGACATCACTTTGAGAGTGTATCTCCTGAAAATTATTATTCATCCATGAATCAATAAAATTTGTCGGTTTCATGGCCATCGTTTTTTGTATTACAGTTTTAAGCTCATCATTTGTTCGAACTGGCCAACGCCCTACAATCGTCGAAAAAGAAAACTTATCGGAACCTTTCTGGATATCAATAATTCCATTACTTTTGAGATGAAAACCATTAAAATCAGCATAATAAAGATCCGACATCATCATCGAACGACTTCCATCATCAAACTGAAGATTGATATATCCTGATGGTACATTCCATGGCTTTGTAAGATCATTAGCACTCTGAAGATTATACTGGATGTCTTGATCAGAAGTTACATACACATTGAAGTCTGCCCTTGTTTCAGTGTCACCAACTAGCAAAAAATATTTAGCATTGTGAAAATTGGTAAATTCTTTAACCGTACCTTGAATGTTGTTTTCAGGATTCCCTAAATTGAGACGAGTGTTGATATAATCGACCGTTAACACACCAACCTGGAAACCGTTATCCTGCTTCCACTCAACAAAATCTTGTATAGCATTGATAAATAACGGACGCGTAATAATTACATAATCAGGATCCTCATTTTCACACTCATTATTGTAACAAAGCCCAGTTAATTCTTCAGTAACCACGCTCTCCTCCACCGTCAACGTCCTATACAAATTCTCGCTAATTTCCCCTCTCTCCATCAAATGCCCTGGATAATAAACTCCATACCCATAATCATCCTCAGTCAAAAGACCGTTCACTTTCGCAACATACAAATAAGGAGCGTACCAAGCATTATTATCAACATCATCAAAAATATATTCATGGTCATAATCATCAACTTGGTCACCCAATCCCTGAGAAGTAATCAACATCCTGATTGCTTCCACGCGATTCACCTCATTGCCAGGCCTGAAATAACCATCATCGTAACCGCTAAACCAACCTTGCGAATGCGCATAACAAACATATGGAGCAAACCACTCATCCTTCACATCCGGAAAACAATTTTGGTAATTGGAAGGATATGGGCCGTCACCCAACGACTTTTGCGTCAATATTTTTGCCAATTCGCCCCTGCTAATCGTATCAAAAGGTCTAAACGTACCATCCGGATACCCAGAAATAATGCCCTCGTCAGCCAAATAATTAATTGCATCAATGTAGAGATAATCCTCATCAATATCAGAAAAAGCATTCGCAACCCAAACAACCCCAATACACGACAAAAAAACAAAACAGCCTAAAAAAGAAATAAATATTTTTTTCATGTTTGTAATTACTTACTTCCTCTTCTTCTTCATATCCAGAATACGATTCACAAAAGGAGTAATCTTCTCAATAACAACATTCATAGCCTTGAGCGGACTTATAACAGAAACACGCACCTTTTCAGTAACTTCCTTAACATCATCCAGAATCTTCGAGACATCACGCAAAATAAAAATTGCGTAAAGCAGTGTCATCGACAAAAACACAACCAAAATAATAAACCCGATCGCAAACGACATTTTCATAATGTCTGCAGAAGTTTCAAACATAAGAATGAGGTTAATTTTTACGTCACAGGCGCTCAAAGCGCCAAACGACAATTACATTATAGCATTTTTCTGATCAGTTCGTCCACTACAGAAGGATTAGCTTTGCCCTTCGTCGCTTTCATGACCTGCCCGATCAGAGCTCCAATCGCACGATCTTTGCCATTCTTGAAATCAGCAACAATCTGAGGATTTGCGCTAATAACTTTTTTGCAAACTTTCTTAATTTCTCCAGTATCACTAATCTGTTCCAGCCCTTTTTCCTTGAGAATCTCGGCCGGCGACCTGCCAGTCGCGTACATTTCCTCAAAAATCTCTCCTTTAGCAGCGTTATTCGATACCTTCCCGCCAGCAACCATCTTCAGCAACTCGCCAAGCATTTCGGCAGTTACCTTTTGATCAGAAATAGAGATCAATTCCTCATTCAAATGCTTCATTAAAATCGTCAGTACAAACGAAGCGGCCAATTTCGCATTGCCGCGAATCTCAACCACTTTTTCGTAATAATCAGCCAAAGCAACATCGGAAACCAAAACTTTAACATCATCTTCATTTAAACCATACTCCTTAACGAACCTCGCAGCCTTCACCGCAGGCATCTCGGGAAGCTCGGCGCGCATTTTCTCAATCTGCTTTTTGCCAATCAAAATTGGCGGAATATCCGGCTCGGGGAAATATCTATAATCGCTACTCCCCTCTTTGCTCCTCATAATATAAATTTCCTGCTTTTCATCGTTCCAACCAACGGTAAAATCTTCCTCTTGCGGCTTTCCAGCCTCCCACAAAGCAGTTTGGCGCGCTATTTCCGTCGCAACAGCATTCTCCAAAGCCTTAAATGAATTCAAATTTTTAATTTCGGATCTTGCGTTCAGTTTGCCAGAACCCTTTTCCCTTATGGAAACAGACGCATCAAAACGCATCATTCCTTTTTCCATATCAGCCTCACTCGCCCCAACATACCTCAAGATTTTCTGAATTTCACGGGCGTAAACCCCCGCCTCAGATGCAGACCTTAAATCAGGCTCGCTCACTATTTCCATCAAAGGCGTTCCCGCACGATTGAAATCGACCAAAGTTCCGCCACTAACATGCGTCAACTTCCCGGCATCATCCTCCAAATGCAATCTCGTAATTCTGATTTTTTTCGCGGCCCCACCATCAACCTGAATCTCAATCCAACCACCTTTAGAAATCGGCTGATCAAACTGAGAAATCTGAAAACCTTTCGGAGAATCCGGATAAAAATAATTTTTCCTATCGAATTTAGAAAACGCCTGCACTTCGCAATTCAAAGCCAAGGCCGCCACAATCCCCTTTCGCAAAGCTTCTTCATTCAAAACCGGAAGCATTCCCGGAAAACCCATACAAACAGGACACACATTCACATTCGGAGAAACCCCAAAAGAATCATTGTCACATCTGCAAAACATCTTTGTTTTAGTAGAAATCTGCGCATGAATTTCAAGCCCGATTACCGCTTCCAATTCAGCCATTTTATAAAAAGATTTATCGAATTAATTTCCCGACCTGGATTATAACCTTTTCTTTGAACTCCTTCAAAGTGGAATTATTGGAAATCTTCACATCGAAGGCCTTTGGAGCCAAATCTAATGCCAAAACATTCTCCACCATGGAGGACGTAAATCCCCTTTTCTTCATCAGATAAGTCTTAACGACCCGCGCAGGCCGATCTATCAATAACAATTTATCCACAATTTTCCCAAGATACTTTCCTTCAAAATAAACAGCCTCAATAGCCACTTTCTCGGCGCTCACTTTATCCAAAATTTTGCCAATTTCATTGAAAACCAAAGGATGTATCAGCACATTCAGTATCTTTAACTTTTTAACATCGCTAAAAACAACTTTTCTTAATTTTAACCTATCTACACTTCCATCTTTTCGCAAAAATTCCTCACCGAAAAAATCAGCGATCTTTCTTTGCCCAGCCCCTCCCGGACCATACAATTCCCGCACTATTTTATCCGCATCTATCACAAACCAACCACGTCCACCTAAAACCTTGAGAGCCTCGCTCTTTCCAGATCCAATGCACCCACAAATACCTAAAATAAACTTTTTTTTCATAGATCAAAGCTTAATACCCAAATCTACCAAAGCCTTTTTATAGTTAGAAAAAGCCCTCTTAGCATCGTCCCGGGAAACCTTGCCATCCATCTCATGCGCAACTTTATTTCGAAGCTTATGAGCAAACCAAACACCGTCAATGTCAGAGAAAAATCTACCACCCTTCTTCAACATTTCTCCCAAAGACAACCCATTGAACTTGCCACCGCCCCTCTTCCTCAAACAGTAATGCAATAATTTATCCGCCTCCAAAACGGACTCCTTAGAATCATGTTCAAAGGAATCCAAAATTCTATACCAATGCGAATTTATATATTGAAGATCCTTCTTAGAAAACTTTCTCCTACCCCTTTTCGCTAAAACAATTGCAACTAAAACAA
Organism: Candidatus Altimarinota bacterium; assembly: GCA_041648305.1. GTDB lineage: Bacteria > Patescibacteriota > Gracilibacteria > UBA1369 > LOWO2-01-FULL-3 > JABILX01. The sequence continues at coordinate 146,418 of JBAZPI010000001.1, forward strand.
AGTAAGCAACAAGAAGAAACAAAGCTATTAAAATAAAAATCATAAGCGACTATCTTTTAGCAACCTCCTTATCAATATGCGGAATATTTGGAATTCCATTTTGACTCGCATGAGTGGCGATCATATCTGCTAACATCCCCTTCAAAGTTTCATGATCGGTAAAAGACTTCTCGTGAATGAACTGTTCCTGATATTTCATGATGATCCTATCAAGACCTCTCGGATTGGCAGCATCTTCAAGATTGATTTGAATACCGGAACCCATCTTGTCGATGACCAAATCCCCGTAATTCAAAATAGTGGGCAAAAAACCCTGAATAGTATAAGAAATACCATCGATCATGTGATACTCAATCCTCTTGGATGTGTTATCAAATAGCCCACGACGTTCAATATCAATCACACCGATATTGGTAATCAAAAAACAATCGTAATACCACTCAAGATATTTAATAATAAAATGCGTGATCCCGGCCAACACCCAAATCAAAGAAACAATAAAAAACATCGGAAAAAAATAGAAGAGAACAATCGGAGGGATAATCCCAAACCAGGTCGACTTCCACAACTTTATTTTCAATATCAACCAATGCCTATGTGCAACCTCAAATATCTCCTCCCCTTCGTCCAGATGCCTTCGGTATAAAAAATTCCGAATCTTCATACACTAATTATAACGTTTTTTCTTTACTTTTGCAATTTTGGAGCTAATATCCAAAAGATGGAAAAGGAAAAAATCAAAAAAATTGGGCTTTGGATATTAGACTTGGCAATCAATGTTGCAATAGTCTTCGGAATTGTACTACTCGTCGAAAAATTTTTGGTTACACCATTCGATATTTACGGGCCATCGATGTGCGATAACCTAAATTTAATAAGCGGAGAATGCGAGAGAGAATATGGAGAAAAAGTTATAATAAACAAGGCGGGATATTACGTTTCTGATCCTGAAAGAGGAGACATCATCATTTTTAAGCCCAAATTTTCAGATGAAAAATATTTTGTAAAAAGAATCATAGGCCTCCCGGGAGAAACAGTAGAGATATTGGACGGCGAAGTTTATATAACAAACGACGAAAACCCAACAGGTAAAAAATTGGACGAGTCTTATTTGAATATAACAAATAAACATAATACAAGATCCTTCTCTAAAGGCTTTAAAATCTTCCAGGTACCGGAAGGAGAATACTTTGTTCTCGGCGATAACCGAGAAGCAAGCACAGATTCAAGAAGTTGCTTCAAAAATCCATTTTCAGAAGGATGTGACAGCGGAATCGAAGACGCATTCGTTCCAAAAGAAAATATTGCAGGAAAAGCCTCACTTGTATTCTGGCCAATCGGAAGCATGCGGATGATAGAACAGCCGGAATATTAGGATGATCCAGACCATCCTTAAACCTCTTCTCTCGAAGCAAAATAAAACTCCATAAGCACTGTGGCGGTGATAAGCAAACCCCCGGACCACCAGGTCAGAACATCCAACATCAACAGAACCAAGCAACCAATTGCAATCAAACTTAGTAGCACACCCTGTCTCAGCGAGATGTTTATGTGCAAATAAAAAATTTCATTTCTATAAAACCACAATCTGAAAAAATATCCCAATAATGTAAATGTACAGCTTAAAGCGATAAAAAGACTCAAATAGAAAAATGCCAAAGCTACCGAAGTCGATTCGTAAGGATTAAATTTAAAAATCACGGTCACAAATGCCACCCAAGCAAGCAATCCCGCGACAGCCATCAACATTAGATAATTTCTATGAGTCATTTTCTTGTTTTGATTGTGACAATTTTTTTAAAACCAAAGGAATAACTTTAAAATCATTCAACAAAACTTCTCTCTTTCTAGGATCATATAGAGCCACCGCAGGATGATATAGCGGAAGGTAAACCTGCTTTTCCTGCCATATCCCTTTGCAGACCTTAGGTTTTCCATGAACCTCGGAGATCTTCAAATCAGGCAGGAATTTGTACATGGAATGTCTTCCCAAAGTTACGATTAATTCAGGTTTAATCAGCTTAATCTGTCTCACCAAATATGGCCAACAAGCATCAATCTCTTCGGGGAAAGGATCTCTATTATTTGGAGGTCTGCACTTAACCACATTCGTAATAAACACATCCCCTCTCTCAAGCCCTATGCTTTCGATCAATTCGGTCAAGAATTTCCCCGCAGCGCCAACAAAAGGCTTCCCCTGCAAATCCTCATCCCTCCCCGGTCCTTCACCAACAAACAATATTTTAGCCCTCTCATGCCCCACTCCGGGAACAGCGTGAGTACGCCCAGCGCACAACTGACAATTCGCACATCCTTTAACCTCCTCGCCAATCTTTTTCAAATCAGTCATCCGAATGGTGTTTTAAATAAAGACCAACAATATAAATAGAAATGCCTAAAACAAACACAACTCCAGCACATACCAAAGCCCGCGCAGAAATTAACTTAAAGAAGTCCCCGACAAAATACAAAACAGAATCGAACTCCTCAGGACCCAAAGTCCCTTTCATAGTATCCTGATCTATAAATTTCGTTAAAATTTCGGGCAAATGATAAAGACCGATGAAAACCAGAGAAACAGAAATTGCTCCGGATATCAAAGGCTTAGAGATCCATCGCAGCATTCGATTCCAAGGCTTCAAAATAATTAAAGCAATAATCAATAACAACAAAACATTAATAGCCACAGACATCCACCACACCTTCCAAAGAAGATCCTTATTCACGCTCATATCTCCGTAAACTTTCAAGTCCTGCTCATGAAACTCAAAAACAGTAGTTTTAGTAGGAATCGAACTCAAAAATTTGGAATCCAAAACAGACATCATTTGCGCCTCAAAATCCTCTGAAGACACATTCTTTGGAATACATAATTTTTCATTAGTCGGCACCTCATTTTTTTTGCATTCCGGCAAAGTATCAAAAAGTTTCCCGGCCAAATTCTCAACAAAATTTGGAAGCTTCCCCAAAATATTGGACAAATCTAATACGACAGTTGCAGATCCATTCTCATCAAATTTAGGCTCGATAATCTGTCCAACAAAAGGGACAAGAGTGTCCTCAAAATCTTTTTCAGTAACAACCTCTCTTATTGCCTGTTTCAAGTCCCCTTCGGTGAAAACCCACCCCATTTCATCTTTCTGCTTGGATATGACGCTACTCACAACATCAACTGCAGTCTCATAAAGCTTTTCGGAAACCGCTCCTTTATAAAAATTGACATCCAAAACAGTATTCAAAACGACAAAAAGAAGGAACGAGAGTAGAAAGAAAACATTGAAAATAACCGTAAATATACTTGCGAAAAGAGATTTAAGCATAGGAACGATGAGTTAAAAAATCCTCTGCGACAACTGCGACAACCAATTTATCACAAAGAAGTCGGAAATGTAAAACCGGCAGCTTTCGGATGACCACCACCACCATATTTTTTCGCTATCTCCGACAAATCCACGTCATTCCTTCTCGTTCTTAGCGACCCCTTAACAGTACTCCTGTCTTCGTGAAGCAAAAGAGCAAAATTAACACCGGGAACCATATTCAAATAATCTATAGCGCCGGAAATTTGATCACTTTGCCCCGCTTTTTCCGAATCCTTTTCCGTAACGACAGAATATATGTAATTTTCATCAGAAATTTTCGCGTTTTCAAACGCTTTCCCCCACAACTTCAAAGTCGGAATAGTATTGGTACGAAAAAGCGACTTTATCATTTGTGACACTTTGGCCCCGCTTCGCAGCAGCTCCCCAGCCACTTCGTATACCTCCAACGAAGTATTTGAATGCATAAAACTTCCGGTATCATTATAAATCCCGGTAATAAGACAAGTTGCCATATCAGGAGTGATCCGAACATCCAGATACTTAAAAATTCCATAAAGCATCATTGTCGTAGAAGCACTTTTGGGATCAACAATATTGATGTGCCCAAAATCATCGTTAGAAGCGTGGTGATCGATATTCACAATAAAAGGCTTTTTTTGAGGATTATTAAAAGCCAAAATTTCAGGATGAGCATCGTGAAAATTCGTCATGTAATGAGCCCCACAATCAACTATAACAATCAGATCATGCTCGCTCGGATTAATTCTGGTTTCAATTTCACCCACAAAAGGGATGAAAGAATATTTCCTGGTAGGTTTATCG
>JBAZPI010000002.1:0-81783 GCA_041648305.1 Candidatus Altimarinota bacterium
AGATCCATTATAATTGGGTCATTATTTTTGGCGGGATTTTGTTTATTTACGCATATCTCGCCGCTCAATATCTTGAATATAAAAATTCTTCATCATGACAACACTTATAAGAAAAAAAATTATTGGTTACACTTGCGGGCTTCTTGCCGCGTTTTTTTGGGGAGTCCATTCTGTGATGATAAGGTTTATGACCGGTGAAGGGATAAGTCCTTTTTTGATAGCTGGGACGAGGCTTTATATTGGTATCGCCACGTTGCTTGTTATTTTGGTTATAAGCTCGCTAATTAGAAGGAAAAAGATTTTTGACAGATTTAATTATAACAAGTTTTTTTGGATAGCCGGGATCGTTTTGGGTTTGAATTTTTTACTTTTTCAACTGGGACTTAAATATACTTATGCTTCGGACGCCAACTTAATTCAGAATTTTTCCCCTGTAGCCGTTTTGATAATAAGCACTATTTTCCTTACTCATAGGATCAGACGATTTGCGAATACGTCCGAAAGATGGTGGCTGACTCTGTTTATCGTTGTGGTGGGATCGATTGGGGCAAGTTTGATATTGACCAACAGCCCGAACGAGGTTTTGAGCGCTGGAGCGACAAAGGGTTTCGGTGATTTGGTGGAGTTTGCAGCGATGGGGCTTTTCGCGGTGTTTATTATTGCCAGTAACGAGTTTGGGAGACAGAACCAGGGGAATTCCTCTCTGCAAATTACTTTGTTCACATTGGCGATTGCGGCTGTGCCGGTTTCTTTCTTAGTTCCTTTTAATCAATTTTTGAATATATCGTCGGAACAGTGGATGTATTTGATACTTATTGGTGTTTTCTCTACCGGTATTGCGTATGCTCTGTGGAATAAAGCTGCACAATACTTATCGGTTGTTCCGCTTGGGTTGAATATTATTTATATCGGTATAATTACTGTTTTATCAGAGAAAATGTTTTTGGATCTGGATTTGACGTGGAAGATTGTGGTTGGAGGACTTCTGATGCTATTAGCATCAATAAGCGCCGAAGTTATCAGTGGAACTTATAAAAAAGATCCCCCATATTAGGGGAGCGCGTTAATTTAGAACTTCGAAGATTGTCAGCTCTCTTAAATTTAGGCGGTTTTCGAGAAGAGCTTTTCCGATATAAACGCCTTTTACTCCAAGTTGGCGCAAGAGGTTTAAATGTTTTACTTTTGAGATGCCGCCACCGATGTATACGTTTAGATCCGTGGTAGCAAGGATCTTTTCAACGCCGTCGTAGTTTGGGTGAATCATAGTTCCTTCACTCCAGATGTCGTGATAGAAGAAGTTTTTTACATTAAGATTTTTTAACTCCAGCGCAAAATCAAAAACTTCATAAGGATTTTGTTCCGATGTGAATTCTGAAATTATTTTCTCATCTTTTGCTTTGACTCCTGAGTAGACGTTGTCCGCTCCGTATTTTTGGATGGCTTTTGGGATAATGGACAGGCCCGAAACTCCTATAATCACTTTTTTGACTCCGAGTTCCTCGAATGCTATGTCTACTTCTTCAATTGTTCTTAATCCGCCTGTGTACTGAACCTCCAAATTCTGGTGATTATCTACGATTTCTTTTATGATTTTTTTATTTACGATTCTGTGTTCATTACTCGCATCCAAATCAATTAAAAGAATTCTTTTGGCTCCTTCCTTGACATAGTTTGCCGCGTAATTTTGTGGCTTTCTCGGATAAACTGTCATTTGTTTAAAATCGCCTTTATACAATGAGACGCATTTCCCGTTTAGAATGTAGATTACAGGATTTATTTCCATAGGTCCCACATTAATTTGAAAATCTAAAATGCATTATGTCGCCGTCTTGGACTTCATAATCTTTACCTTCAATTTTTAAAAATCCTTTTTCTTTTGCGCCCAACTCCCCGTCACATGAAACAAAATCGTCGTATTTTATGACTTCAGCTTTGATAAAACCTTTTTGAAAATCTGTGTGGATTACGCCGGCCGCCTCCGGGGCGCTCGCTCCTTTTTCTACCGTCCAGGCCCGAACTTCCTGCGGGCCAGCCGTGAGATAAGTTATTAAATTCAGGCTTTTGTATGCGGCGCTAATGAGTTCGTTTAAACCCGTTTCTTCCAATCCCATATCTTTTAGATAAGTTAGAGCTTCTTCTTTGGTGCAATCCCCAAGTTCTTCTTCAACTCTCGCGCAAATTGGGATTATTTTTTCTTCGTCCTCTATTCCAAGTAATTTTTTATATTCCGCTTTACTGAAATCCTTTATTTGATTTTCGTGAAGATTTACTATGTATAGGTGCGGTTTGATCGTGAGCAGATGCAGATCGCGAATTAGTAATTTTTCTTCGTGAGTCAAATCTAGAGTTGAAGCCAAATTCCCTTTTGATAAATGATCATTAACGCGTTGTACGAGTTCCGCATACTCCATGCGGTCCTTGTCTTTGGATTTTGCGTCCGATTTTGCTTTTAGAAGTCTTTTTTCTACAGTCTGAAGATCCGCGAGAATGAGTTCCGTTTCGACTATTTCGCGATCTCTCTTCGGGTCGATATTTCCATGGACGTGGATTATATTCGTGTCTTCGAAGCATCTGACAACTTGCGCGATTGCGTCACACTCCCTGATGTGGGATAGAAATTGATTTCCAAGTCCCTCCCCTTTGCTTGCTCCTTTTACGAGTCCCGCAATATCAACGAATTCGACTGTTGTCGGAACGATTTTTTCGGGGTGTTCGATTTCGGCTAATTTGTCCAAACGTTTGTCCGGCACTTCTACCACGCCTATATTCGGATCGATGGTGCAGAACGGGTAATTCGCCGCTACAGCGCTTTTTGAACCGACAAGCGCGTTGAATATGGTTGATTTACCTACATTTGGTAATCCTACAATTCCGATTTTGAGACTCATAGGGTGAGTGCGTTAAATTCTTTTATTGTGATTTGTCCCGGGGCGGTTTTCGAGGTCTTACTTGGGGCGAAATACATCATGTAATTCCCAAATAAGTGTCCACTTATTCTTGTAAGATAACCGTGTTCCCCCATACACAGACAAATCGCTTCTTGATTCTTATGGCGCAACGTGGAAAGAAAGTCAAGCATTCTGAAACTGTCCACAATTCCTTTTGCGTGAGTCGCGAACTTCACTATATCGGCTCCTTTTTTAAGCATTTTTTTATAAAGTTTTTTTAGCTCTTTCTCGTATGGAGTTTCCTTGTAGTTGTGGTACGAGATTATGACTTTGATTTTCGGATTAATTTTTCTAAGGATTTTTATTAATGAAGCCGGCGCTTGAATATCTATATCAACGTACTTGGATTTTTCCACAATATTTTCTTTTATTTTCTCGGCGTCAAAATTCTCCATCTTATAAATGATTGGAATGGTCCGGCGGGTTATTTTCCTTAAGATTGATTTGTGATCTTTTTCTTTTATGCGATCAAACCAGACTTCCAAAATGTCCGCATTGGAAATGTCCGCATTGGAAGTATTTTTGAGACTATTTTTCTGGATTGGAATTACTTTATACATCGATCATCATTAAATTAACTGCATCTTTCACTGTTTTTGTGTTTGAGAAGTGAGGATATATTCTGATGTGATGAGTGTGCCTCAAACTGTAGTAGATTAGAGATTTGAATCCGTTATCAACAATAATTTGCGGTTTTTCTTTCTTCAGAAATTCTATCAGATTATCTATTTCCCTGCCTTGCCGCTCCAGCTTTTTTCTATATTTTTTCATAACCTTGTCTCCTCTAATGTCGACAAATTCATAGCCTTGAGTTTTGCGCATGGTAGCCGCTATTTTTGCGTTCAAACCACTTCCCTCTCCGGTGATCGGAATGGCAATTCTGATTCGTTTTGTTTTTGGAATGTTTGTATAGATTACAAAATCTTTTATATAGGGATGAGCTTCCTTGATTTTTTTGTTCATTAAGCTTAATTCTTCGCGGAGGCTAACAATATCTGTGAATGGATTGATTTCGATAAAAGCTTCCCCAAAAATAAATGTTCCCGCGCGACGCATCCTTATTCTTTTTATGGAGAGAACTATGTCTGTTTCTTTCAAAATTATGCGACGGATTTTTTTTAAAAGTTTTGGATCGTCCCAATAATCCAGGAGATAAAATAATGCCTCTTTCGTACTGGTTATCCCAACTCTCAAAATCATTATCGACATGATTATGCTGACCGTGCCTTCAATATATTGAATCTGATACATATTTGCTAAAACGCTGGCGATAACTGCAAAGCTCCCGATAATATCCAGTTTCTTATCTTTTGCGTTATTCATCAGGGAAATTGAATTTGTTTTTCTCGCCGCTTTCGTGAGCTTGACCGCCAGATTGATTGAAAAAAGGATTGAGATACCCGCGATGATAATTCCGATGTAATGAGCCTTCCCTTCCGGAACTCCTTGCAGACTTTCCAGCGCCTTCACAAGCACGTTGTATCCGAAATAAATTATTAAAACCGAAACAAGGAGAGCTCCGAAGGTTTCAATTTTGTAATAGCCATATTCAAATTTTTGATCAGCACTTTTTCTGGAAAGTTTGAGCCCGATATAGCTTGCGAAAAGACTGACAGCATCTGTTAACGAACTTATGGCATCAGCCAGCATTACAACCATGCCCGTCATAATTGCCGCCATCATCTTTAGTCCCGTAATAACAAGGATCTTAATCAAGCTCGACCTTGCAATTCTTTCTCCATAAATCAGATTTCTTCCGCTCATGGTGCGATTTTAACATAATTTTGAATCAAAATAAAATTCTGATCCTGCCACCGGGCACGTTACCGGGTCTATCTAATCACAACATTTTTCTCAGGAATGTCAATCCGTAAAGAGAATTTCTTTTTTACTTTTACCTGTTAGTTAATATAATTTACAGCAAGTAAAAAATATTTCCTAACCTTTAGATTATGAGGAAATTTTTCCTTGGTCTAGCAGTCCTCAGCATGGCATCTCTGTTCGTTGGATGCGTACCAGCAAACGACGAGACTCCTGTTGATGAAGAGACTCCTGCTGTAGAAGTGGAAGTTGTTGAGCCTGAGGCTCCAGCCGCTGAAACTCCAGCTGTAGAAACTCCAGCTGCTGAAACTCCAGCTGAATAAGTTCGCTAGACTAGTAGCTACTAGACAAAGAAAGCGGATAAATAATTTTTACCGCTTTTTTTGGTGATATTAAATTTTGCGTGGCATCAAGCTTCTAAGAATTCTTTTACGCTTGCTTCTTCTACTGTTGCTTCGTGAATTGCCGGTCTTCTGATTGATGCGTGTCTGCGTGCTTGTAATTGGTCGCTTCTTAATGTGCTTTGGAATTTCTTGATCTGGGCAACGATTCGATCTTTCGATAAATCTGTCGCTTTGGTTATTGTGTGACTTGTTTCCTTTGCCTTCATGATTTTCATAGGCATTTTCAGAACCATTTCTATCTCGTACGCGTCGTGCTTGTCGAATTTTTCGATCGTACAGTCGAGAAGGACCGCGTCGACTGCGAAGTGGGTTAAAAGGCCTTCTATTTGCTTCAGTTTACCGGGGAGATAGTTGTCGAAAATCTCCTGTTCCTGTGGCGAGAGGTTTTTGTAGGTGTTGTTTACCTGCATAGAAGACGGGTTAAGGATTGGAGGTGAAAAGAGGACTTTATTATAGCAGGGTATGGGAGGGTTGTAAAATGGAATGTATGGTGCCGCGGGGTAGAATTGGACTACCGACACCACGATTTTCAGTCGTGTGCTCTACCACTGAGCTACCGCGGCACGTTAATTCACGTTCGAGATTCTAATCTGAATTGTTTCATAAGGCAACTTATTTTCAACTAAAAAGCCCACCCTATGAAGAGTGAGCTTTTGATTTCTTTGTGGACAAAAGCGCCTTACGCTTTTTTTATTTTCTTCAACATTGGAAGTCCTGTCCTTTTGTTCTCTACAACAGTGTACGCTGCTGGCATTGCATCAAGAGCGTCCTTTGCTCTTACTTCGCGAGCGAAGTAAAAGATTGTTTGTTTCCTGCCTCCGCGTAGAGTGACGTCCTTAGTGTGGAGGAAGTAGGTCTGCCCCTTACTGTTTGTGTGACTGTAAGCCATAGAAAAACGGGTTAAAAAATATCTGGCAAAAGCCTACCTGATAACAGGTTGGTTGTAAAGACTTCTACCCATCATTACCTGGTTTTGTCAAGTTAATCTGCAAATGACCATTTACAGGATTTAACTTGTTTTGAATCTTTTGTATGTGTCTAAAAACTCCCTGAGTTTAGGAGAAACTTGATTGAATTCCTGATCTATATAAAGTTGCATTTGGGCTGTGGCCGTCTCTTTGCTTCCTGTTATATAACGAGCTCTTAAAAAAATTATTCTGTATTCCGGCAACTTATTAAAATTGGTTTTCTTGCCTCCGCAATATTTCAGATATGCTGCCGTAGCTGCAATGTCGGCTAGCAAATTTTCTCCCCTATTAAATTTTTTGCCGGGATAAAATTTTTCTATAAATTGACGGAATTCCTTGAATTCTTTGGCCTGGCCGTTCATTAAGTCGTACCAGGCATCTTCCCTGAAATGGCCGATTCCTTCGGATTTGCCGGGTAGGTTTGGATCACCAATCGACCCGTGTTTAAACCTCGATTCGTGATGGAATGTCGCGCAAAGAAGCGCAGCCGACATCTTGAAATGTTTTGCGACCCCCTTGATAACTGCTGCAAGTTCAGGATTTACTTGCTCAAGCTCTTTAAATGTTTTTGCTTCTATTTTTTGGGCACATTTGGTCGTTGCTTTTTTCACCAAATCCTGAGTGATACCGGCTGTCGCAAGAGACCGCCCTACTACTTCTTGGGCTTCTTTTTCTTCCTTGCGGGGTGGACTCCTTTGTTCTTTTTCTTCTTCTCTTTCTCTAGGTCGCTGAGGTTCTTGTTTTTTCGGATTTTCTGGTGGCATCTAGGTTACTGTTTAGTTTTTATGTAAAACGTTGCAGAAAAGTGCTATTAGCCATCCAACAATGAACCCAACAACAAATGTCATCAAAACAAGCATTCCGGCGGTGGCTACATCGAATGGCTGGACTAAGAATGGATTGTTGAGAAAGTGCATTTTGTAGATCCAGTCTATAGCCACTTGCGCTACGTTTGTTACTACGAGAATGCTCCATACGAGATGGCAAAGCGCCATAAGCAAGCCTACGATGAGACCGGCTTTGTACTTTTCGAGATGCATGGGAATTAGGTTAAATGATACTTCTGCGATTGTACTATTAAACTTCGATTTTGGGAAGACTTGCTTGCTATATAGAAAAAATAGGGTAGAATCACCCCAATCTTAAAACTTGATATGGAAATCCGAAATATAGCCATCATAGCGCATGTAGACCACGGGAAAACGACACTTGTCGATGCCCTGCTTAAGGTTGGAGGCGCTTTTTCTGAAAGGGAGGAGGTGATCGAGTGCGTTATGGATAGTAATGATCAGGAGAGAGAACGTGGGATCACCATATATGCAAAAAATGCCGCTATAAATTACAAAGGCACAAAGATCAATATAATGGATACTCCCGGACACGCAGATTTTGGATCTGAAGTTGAACGTATCCTTAGGACTGTCGATGCTACGTTGCTTCTTGTAGACGCGTTTGAAGGGCCGATGCCACAGACTAAATTCGTATTAAAAAAGACATTGGAACTCGGGCTTAAAGTTATTGTTGTTATAAACAAAATAGACAAACCGATGGCGAGGCCAGATGAAGTTTTGGATCTGACGTTTGACCTTTTTAATTCTCTTGGAGCGACTGACAAGCAAATGGATTTTCCCTATATTTACACTATAGCGAAGCAAGGCGTTGCCATGAGAAAACTTGATGATGAGAGAAAAGACATAACTCCTCTTCTCGATTTGATTCTCGAACAGGTGAAACCGGCCTATGCTGGTATTGATAAACCTTTCCGCATGCAGCCTGTTACGCTGCTTTATGATAATTTTCTTGGGCGTATCGCAATTGGAAGGGTTTACGACGGAAGTGTTGGAGGAAATAAAAATGTTTTTATTATAGGGCATGACGGGGTAGTGAGATCCGGGAAAACTTCGAAAGTTTTCAGCTTTCAGGGACTTAAAAAAATAGATGTTGATGAGGTTTTTGCCGGAGATATAGTTGCCATCGCCGGGATCCCGGATATATCCGTTGGGGAAACCATTACGACTGATGAAAATGCTGAGGCCTTGCCCGCAATTAAAATTGATCCTCCGGCTCTTGAAATAGAATTTTTGGTTAATAATTCGCCATTCGCCGGAAGAGAAGGAAAATTCGTCACAGGCAGACATATAAGAGAGAGACTTGAGAGAGAAGTTGAAACGAACGTTGGTTTGAAAATTGAGAATATTCCAAATAGTGATTCGATAAAAGTTTACGGCAGGGGGGAAATGCATATCTCTGTTCTCATCGAGAGCATGAGACGCGAAGGGTTTGAACTCCAAATATCCAGGCCAAAAGTTATCATGCAAGAAATAGATGGCGTGAAACAGGAGCCTTTTGAGTTCGTTGTCGTGAATACTCCCGATGATACTTCCGGAAAGATCATCGAAGCTCTTTCTTCCCTAAAAGGGCAATTGCTGAGCGTCAAGTCGCTTAATGGCAATTCAACTATGGAATTTATGGTTCCGGCTCGTGGATTGCTTGGTTTTGGATCAACTTTTATTACGATGACGAAAGGCAAGGGCACTCTCTATCATTCTTTTGATCATTTTGGGCCTTATGTCGGCGAAATAAAGAAAAGATCCGTGGGTTCAATGATCTCCGGTGAATCCGGCCAAGCTATGGCTTATTCTCTTTGGAAATTGCAGGAGAGGGGGCCGTTGTTCATCAAAGCTGCAACTCCGATATATGAGGGCATGATTATAGGCGAGCATCTGCATGCCAGTGACTTGACTGTGAACGCTACGAAGAATAAAAAACTTACAAATATGCGCGCCGCCGGTAATGACGAAGCTCTCGCGCTCGTTCCTCCGATTGAAATGACGCTTGAGAGAGCTATTGAGTACATAAAGGACGATGAGTATGCGGAGATAACTCCAACAAGCGTACGCTTAAGAAAGAGAGTTTTAAGTGAATTGGGGAGGAAGAGATTGAGAAGATGATTTATCTTCGCCTTCCCCTTTGGGAAAATCGTCTTCGTCCATGCTGTTGCGATCGCCCATGCTCATGTGGTCGTCCGTATTCTTGGGTCGGACCCTCCGGCTCCCGTTTCCCCGACACTTTCAATTTGGTTTTTGTAAGCATTTCGATGCTGTGAATTTTGCCTCCCTGGTCGTGGGTGGCCATTGAAATTGCGCGTCCTTTTAGACCGGCTCGGCCTGTACGGCCGATCCTGTGGACATAATCTTCCGGATTTTCCGGAAGGTCGTAATTCACAATCAATTGGATCCCTGTGACGTCAATTCCTCTCGAAGCGATATCGGTCGCGACTAACACTCTGTATTTTCCTTGCTTGAACCCGCTTAGGGCTTCTTGTCTTTGAGACAAAGATCTGTTTGAGTGAATTTCTGCGGATTTATGTCCCATCATCGACAACGCTCTGCATGTTTTTTTCGCGCCGTATTTTGTTCTCGTAAAAATCAATGTTGAGCCAGTGTAGTCATTGAGAATTTTTTCGAGTAATTTAAGCTTTTGGTCTTTTTGGACGAAAAATATTTCTTGGTCAATGTTGTCCGCGACTGTCCCTGAACGAGCAACTTCCACTCGCACCGGAGTCCTCATATATCTTGTAGCCATATCTGCAATGGCTTCCGGCATTGTCGCCGAAAATAGCAGTGTCTGGCGATCCGTGTTGGCCGGAAATTGTTTTAAAATTTCTTTGATTTGCGGAGCGAATCCCATGTCCAACATTCTGTCGGCTTCGTCCAGTACGAGTATTCCACATGCACTTAAACTAATGTTTTCTTTCTTAAGATGATCGTTAATCCTGCCCGGTGTTCCTATTATCACTTGCGGGTCTCTTCGAATCATCGCAATTTGAAGACCAAATGGCGCTCCTCCGATCAAAACTGCCGTGTTTATTCCGAGTTGTCTCCCTACTTTTTGGAAAACTTCGTCAACCTGCAGCGCCAATTCGCGAGTTGGAAGGACAATCAACGCAAGCTTTTGTTCTTCGATTATTTTTTGAATGATAGGGATTGCGAAAGCCAAGGTTTTCCCTGTTCCGGTCTGGGCTATACCTATCAAATCGCTTCCATCAAGTCCCAGCGGAATTGTTTTTTGTTGAATAGGAGTCGGGATTGTGAATTTTAAAGTTTCAAGTTTCCGCAGAATCTCGGGAATAATCTTCATGTCTGTAAATTTCGGGTCCATTTGGTTGTTTGTTAGACGACTAAAGTACATGAAAAATATGGTTCTGTCAACCAGATGTATAGACCCAGTTACGTGCTATTGACAAGTTTACATATTCTGGTTATAATCGGCGTCCATTTACTTTTAATCGAATAATTATGAAAGAATCCGTTAAAGTTGTTGGAGATATCAGAAGAGATCTGTGTGAGCACCCGAATGTTACTGTTTCTATGTGGGTGCAAAGAGCTATCAGGGAGCTAAATGATACTGGCGAACTTAGAGTGGATGAGCCGGTGACTGCTGACGTTGCTCAAAAGATACGTCTTTGTGTTGAAAAAAACTGTAGGCCTCATGGAGGGCAGGATTTTGATGTGTTTCAGACAGGAGATACCCCCAACTCTCGTCATACTGCTGTTCGTAGGGATATGGGGTTGGAGGTATTGATGGGAGTTGCATCGTCCTTTGCGAGAGGTGAAATACCGAGCGATCCATTAAAAGATATTTATCATTATCTCGCTTTAGTAGTTCGGTAATGATTTATGTCCTTGTCTAGATAATGCGAATTATTATGGCGATTTTCTGCGGGCAAATTTGCGATAATTAATAAATGCGTTATAATTGGCTCCTTTCACATACTTCCTTTGAACAAAGCAGCAGCCCCATCTTGTGTATCATCTTGTGAATCGGCCACTACGGCCCCAAAAAATATTGTCATAGTTGGATATGGCCAAATTGGGAGGAGTTTTGAGCAGATATTTAAAGCCGCGAATTCGAATGTAAAAATACGCGAGACAGGTCAACACGATGATGATGAGAAATTTTTTGATGATTGGGAAAATCTGGGAATATCTTTTGATAATATTGATTTTGTGATTGTGGCGGTAAAAACATATCATCTTAAATCCGCCGTGGAATCTGTGCCTCCTGCACTAAGAGGCAAATTGGTTTTTATCCAAAATGGGCTGGGTATAGAGGAAATCGTGAATGGGATAGATGGTGTAAGAAATGCTATTCATGGGGTACTTTTTTTGTCGGCAAAAGACATGGAATCGGGGGGAGCTATGGTTGTGGCCAAACCTTCTCATTTCTACGGAGAAAAAGCTGATGAATTTGTTGCATTGCTAAACAGAGGAAGAGAAGGGTTTGCCGTGGAACCGGAAAGCAATGATGTTTTTCTGAAAGTTAAGTTGATGAAGGGGGTTGTAAATGTGGTATACAACGCGATTTGTCCAATTTTTCAAGCGCCCGTAAAAAATACTTACGACCGGTTTGGCAGAGGGAATATCGAAGCCATGGTGAGAGAAGTTGTTACAGTTTTAAATTCTCATTATGGAAGAGAAATTTTAGATTTTGAAGAAGCGTTTGCCACAATTAATGCGATATATGAGGCATGGGCGAATGAAGTTCCAACCACATACAGGGATCTATGGGGGAAAATTAAGCCTGGTGAAAGTTTTTCAGGGCAGGATGTGAGGGATAAGACCTCTGGAGGGCCAATGTTAACCGAAATTGATCATTTGTTGGGATTCATCGTTAGAGAAGGAGAAAAACGTGGTATTCCTATTCCGGTGTGTAAGGATGTTTATGAAACGTTGGGACAGCTTGAAGGCTGGATAGATGAAATTAAGAGGGGGGTTTTTGGGGTGGTATAGTGAGGGCTCATAGTGTTATTCAATATCCGGCTTATCAGTTATGACGAGATCGGCTCCAATTTCTACTATTGCGTTTTGAATACGTCTTTCTGATACTCCCCATACTGCGACATTTACGCCCTTTTCGTGAATTCGTTTAACTAATTTTTTGCTCGCCAAAATTGCTGGCACACATGCGTAATCCACTATTTTGAGCACTTCGTCAGGCGGCAGTGTAGTGAAGATACCAAGAAAACTATCGCCGTTTTCATTTGTTTCGCTGATTTTTTCGTCATTAACCGCAACACATGTTTTCGCCAAATCTTTTGCCAGATGTCCCCCCGAGAATTTATCAATAATTTTACATATTTCTATCATTTTTTCCTGTCCTAATTTTTTTATAAATCTACCCAGTCCTTTCAACTTATACACCGGAATATAGCAAAATATAAGCGGTCTGTTTTTTCTTAGTTTGCGAGCGGTTTTCAGAATTTTAAAATTAAACCCCATTACGAAATGTCTATCAGCTATCGGGATATATTCATGTCTATTTTTATACTTCTGATCAGTTGTTTCGATTGCCGGGTCTAATTCTTCGACTATTCCCTCTTCTTTAATATCAAAAAAGATAACTATGTCCTGATTCTCGTCCTCTGCGAAGATCCGGAGAGCCTCTGACAGTTCGGTAAAGTGATTTTTGGGATTTTCAATCTGATGAATTGGGTCATGGCTTAAATATATTTTCCCGTCCACCCCTCGTCTCAAATCTATTTCGATCTGTTTTTCGCCACCTCTTATTGCCGCGATCATTGCTTCCTTGGAGTTTTCTCTATGTCTTCCATATCCTAGAGCTCTGTGTGAGACAATAAATTCCTTTAAATTAAATGGCAGTTTCGTCACCTTCTCTGCAGCGATCTTCAGTTGATCTTCAAAATCACCCCAGGAAATTTTAACTTTGTTCAAAAATTTAAATTTCTCGGCGAGTGATGAGGTAATAAGTGACAAAAATGAGGAGATTTTGTTTCCACTTCCAAAAACTTTTTCGAAAAACGCCTTAACTGCACCGGGAGAAAGAATTTCTTTCAGGGCGCTTGGTATCTTGCTAATTCTTTTTTGTATTCCAATAAGTTCGTCCACTATAATGCCGGATATATTTCTTCTTTTCGTCTTGGTTTCGTTGAATTCTCTCGGCTTTTCAAGCCGCTTTGGTGGAGACTTGGTTGGTTTTTCGCTTGGGGTTTCCATGGATGGCTTGATTCTATTGGAAAATCGGGGGGAATGGAAGATTTTTGATTAAGAATGGATTTTTGTTCAATTGGGAAATTGGGGATTGTATCGTGAAGTGAAATTTCGTTTGCCAGTTTCCGCAAAATTATATATTATTCCGAGGATGTTTAACCTCCCCCTATGTTTAAATATTTATTATCTTCGTGGTTTGGGAAAGTTTTGCTCGTTGCAATTGTGGCAGTTCTTTCCGTGACCGTAGTTTTGACGATTCAAAATAACTCTCAGCTATCGGCAAATGTGACGGGTCCTTTTTCTGATGTTTCCGAAACCAGTGATTACGCTACAGTAATTAAATATTTGAAGGACGAAGGCATTTTTAATGGAAATGCGGATGGCAGCTTTAAGCCCACAAGCACATTGAATCGCGCTGAATGGGCAACAGTTCTTTCGGGGCTTGCCGGGGCTGAGCCAAGTGCTGAAAATTATCATAGTTGTTTTCCTGATGTTAACGATGAATGGTTTGCGCCTTATGTTTGTTTGGCAAAAGATCAGGACTGGGTAAGCGGTTATAGCTCGGGCGAATTGGCTGGCCTCTATGCGCCAAATCGTCCAGTTCAAGATATTGAAGTTCTGGTCACACTAGCTCGTCTTACCGATTGGAACATAGAAGATAGCGAAGTTTGGTACGAATCAGCTTTGGACTATGCGCTCGCTCATAATATTTACGAGGAAGGCTCTCCTGTTCGTGATATCACCAGGGAGAAAATGGCTAGCGTAATTTTCCGCATGCTTGCAACGGTTTCTCTTGGGAATGATGATTACTCCGCGGATTTAGATGACGATGTCACGACTAGCGAACTCTATGATATTGTCGACGTGGATCTTGTAAATTACTCTGGACATTTATTGGGAATCACTCAAATGCCAGATGAAATAGACTTAGATAATATTTCTATATACAAGGAACTGATCGGCGAGGCTGTTGAACGAGCACAAGAGGACACAAATTTGTTTTTAGGCGAAGAAGGCTCTCCGCAAGTCAAGAGGAGCAATATATCATTCGATCCGGCTGGATTCGAATTTGATCTTGAAATTGGCATAACTGGTTCCGAAATAAAAACCGTCCAAGTGATTCTGTATAATTCAACGACTGGTGAGTGGGTTTATGGCTACAACACGGAAAGCCAAACAACCGAATTAACAAAAACAGAGGTAGATAGCTTTTCAGACAAATATTCAATCGTGATGGATAAAATAATTAGCGGAGATACGACTGAAGATTTGGCGAATGCTGATTCTTCTGAGGGATATTTCGTGCAAGTGACAACAAACGATGACAAAGATTACGTGATAGGTGCGTTTGGCGAAACTGAATTATACGAGGGGGGAACAAATAATGAAGTATCATTTGTAAATAATATGGTTCCATTTAGAATGGTTTCATCGGGTATCCTTGAGGGAATCGGCAATATAGCTAAAAAACTCAACCCATTTTCTTTCTTCGGCGAAGATGAAAATGCTTGTGATAATGCTGAAGTGAATGTTTGGGATCATGTACAGAAGGCACTTACAAAAAGAGGCGTAACTTTGCCGTTGGAAAATTCTATACTGGGACAAACTGTAACTAATCTGAGGGGGGAGGTGGTTTTTGAGAGCACCGATGGTGGAGACGCTAGCTCTTATCAACACACCATCACATGCAATCAAATAAGTAGAATGTCGATCCCTCTTGGGGACGATTATTCGGTCGTTCCAAATTATGAGGAAGTTGTGCGACGATATAATGAGCTTGGGAAAAAGCAACAAGGTGGCAGATACTTGTTGACGGAGGATCTGCATACGTGGTGCGTTGACGGTGGGTGTTATTGTATCGTTTTCTCGAAACTTATCAATGTAGAAACCGGCGTAATAGAAGAGATGCAAGCATCCGACTGGAAACTTTGTAGCAATTCTGAAAAGCTGGTCGAGGAAGTTATGAAAAAGATGGACGATGCTATCGGTAAGCCAATAAAGCCTCAGGATCCTTATTGGACAGAGCCAGAGCCGATCGATGATGATACTGGCGATGACGATGATACTGGCGATGATGATGATACTGGCGATGATGATGATACTGGCGATGATGATGATACTGGCGATGACGATGATACTGGCGACGATGATGATACTGGCGACGATGATGATACTGGCGACGATGATGATACTGGCGACGATGATACTGTCATACCTCCCGCTGATGACGATGATGATACTGGATGCGAGGATTCTTGCCCAACTCCGGGAGTATATGGTTTCCCTGTATGCGATCCGGATAATCTCCCTGTAGATTGTCAGCCAACTGATGATCTTCCGGGATGGGACTGCTATACTTTTGAGGATACCAGTTGCGAACCAAGCACTAGGTGTTTTTGTATTGCCCCGCCGGAATATCTTTAGAAAACAGAGGTTACAAAGGACTGGGGCTTTGCACTGAACGTGTGAACAAGCTATATTACAATTATGAAAAAACTTATTTCAACTCTAGTCTTGATCTTTACGGCCCTCTTTTTAGTTGGTTGTAGTTGCACGACCACAACAACCACGACCGACACAGCCGATACGGCCGGCAAAACATCGTCAAATCAGTCGTCTACGCCAGCGACTTCGGAAGAGGCTGTTTTGGCTAATGAAGTTTTGGCTTTGGAAACATTCTCGTCCGGCTTGGGGGCTTGGTATGAGGAGACGTGGTATGCAAAAAAAAGTTCCGGTGGCGAGGTGGTGGCAAGTGATGATGGCCTGACCTTCAAGGGGGTACAGTCGAATTCCAGAAGCGGGGTCATGTTGGATCTGAATCGTGACGTGAGTGAATTTGAAAAGCTCAATCTCAAAGTAATTATAGAGGCTGATATACAAACCCTTGAGGGTACCGGTTTTCAAGGACGCGAAGCACCGGTTGCGATTGCTGTGAGCTATCAAGGGGTTGATGGAAGTGAACACACGTCGCTTGGCGAAGACCCGAATGCTGCCGGCCAAATGTTTTGGCGTGGTTTCTATTATTTGGATCCTACAGGTGATCAGTCTGGTATTATTAATGGTGTGAAGGTGTCGCAAGGCCAGCCTTATACATTCAAATTTGACTTGATGAGCTTAAATCCTAAGCCTCAAAAGATTTATTTTGTCGCTCTTGAGGGCGCCGGGTGGAAGGAGCGAGAGGGCAAGGTCAGCTCGATTAGTATTGTTGGGGAAAAATAAAAGGTCGGTGAATTTTCAAAGGTGTCGAATTCGACACCTTTAAGATTTTGTGAAACATGCAAACTTAGATATAGTATTTAAGCCTATGAACAAGAAAATTAAATTACAAATAGCTTCTGATCTGCATCTTGAATTTCAGGATAATAAAAAATGGCTTGAGGAGAATCCATTGATTCATGTGGGAGATATTTTATTGCTTGCGGGAGATATTGTTGTTGATAAATACAGAGAGAAAGCGGAGAAATTTTACAAGGTTGTTGAACGGGATTTTTCTAATGTTATTTCCGTGATGGGCAATCATGAATTTTACCGTGGTGATGTTTCTTATGCGTATCCGAGTTATTTTAAGCAGGTTACGGAGAAGCATGTTAAATTGAACAATAAAAGCATTGTAATTGATGGCGTAAAATTTATCGTGAGTGTTTTGTGGAGTTTTGTTCTGCCTCAGTATACGGTTGCGGTTTGGGATACTATGAACGATTATGCATTGATTAGCACAAAAGATGCGTATGGAATAAAAGTTCCTTTAATTGTTGAAACTACTAATAAATACCACCAAATTTCTCTTGATTTTATTAAAGAGGAATTGAGCAAACCTTTTGATGGGAAAGTTGTGGTAATGACTCATCATCTTCCCAGTTACAGGCTTATTAATCCCAAATGTGCCGGGAATCCTGTGAACTGCGCTTTTGCTACGGATTTGGATGAACTTATAGAGTCGAATCCTCAAATAGCGATTTGGGTATGCGGCCATTCGCATGAATTCGCTGATGTAGTCATTGGCTCAACCAGGGTGGTTGCGAATCCTCTTGGGTACGTTTGTGAGAATGAACATCAGGGGTTTAAGAGGGATTTTTGTGTGGAGGTTTAGAACTTCCCAGGTAGATTATTATATTGATTTACAAGTTTCTTTAGCTCTTTCTACTACTTCTGTAAACTTTGCCCAGTCTGGAGGGCTAGCCTCCAAGGAACCTAAAGCATATACGCTGGAAAAGCGTTTTTGATTTTTCCTTTCAGTTGCGGATCAATATGCGCATAGCTGAAGTGTATGGGAATATCGGGGTAGGTACTTTCAAACCTGCTGACCGAAGGGATGGAACCAGATTTGAGATAGGATTTTGATTCGAGCGCAATAATGTCCTGATTTCCCCGATTGATGATAAAATCCAGTTCATGCTGTTTTTTGTCGCGCCAAAAATGGATGTCATATCCTTTCTTCATCATTTCCATGACGAGTCCGTTTTCAAGCATTGCTCCGGCATCCGGGCGATTTTCCGACTTCCGGAAATCACCAATCGTTGCATTGCGAAGACCCGTATCGAAAAAATACACCTTTGGATTTTTAACAATTTCTGTGCGCTTATTTTTATAAAAAGGCCTGATAAATCTACACACATAGGTTTTTTCTAAAAAGTTGAGAATTTTTTTCAAAGTCGGGAATGAAAATCCCGAGAGTCTGCCAAGCTCTTCATACTCGATCAAATTTCCCACCTGGAGGGAAAGAGCTTTTAAAAGCATTTGGAGTTTATAGTCATCAATCAGCCCAAGGACATCCCGTACCTCCCGAAGAAAATAAGTATTATAAATATTCTGAAGCAACTGTTCTTTTCTTTCCAAATTTTCCTCTATAACTACTCGGGGGTATCCGCCGAATCGCATGTATTCTTCATGGAGCCCTATTAATTTTTCGTGAACCGGCAAAGCAATTGACGGGGTTGATTTGTTTATTTTTTCCTGTTTCTTGTATCGTTCTAAAACTTTCAGCATTGGTTGGTCTTTTGCCATAAGCCATTCTTCAAAATCAAAAGGAAAAAGCTCAAAAACAACAATCCTGCCCACCAGATATTTCACGGCGCGAATCGTAATCTCGAGAGCCGAAGATCCGGAAATGATGATTTTGATTTTTTCTTTGTCATAAATATATTTCAAAATTTTACCGCCGTGCCGCGCATACTGAAATTCGTCAATAAAAAGATACTGATTGCCCTTTACATACGCTGATATAAAATCATCGGGAGCCTGTTCAAAAAGAGCGAGTGTCTTTTGGTCTTCAAACGAGAGGGATACCGCCCTGGGAAGTTTGGAAATGAGATGCTCTATCATCGTTGTTTTTCCACACTGGCGAGCTCCCAAAACAGCAATAATTTCCGGCGCGTCTAAAAATTGTCGGATAGATTGTTCAAGTTTTCTCGGTATGTACGTCATTACACCCATGAGTACTAAAGTTAAAAGCTAGTTTAATTCTAGCACCAAAGGCATATTTATTCAATACTCTCAAAACAAATAGATTTGACGTACTGTTTGGTAATTAGCTGGTTTTACGCATAAGCTTATCAAACTTTCGTTCTAATTCGGCGCGTCTTTCGGGTGTAACAAATGCTGCGGCAATGCCATTGTGAGTTATTTGAACAAGATCATCTGGAATTAAACGTAAAATCTTTCCGTGATTTACCGCTATATCTCTTACACTTGAGGTGCCAAACATTAAAGGATCATCAGTATCAAGAGTTACAGGTAGCTTCGCATCTAGAAATTCCCTTAGCGGATGTTTATCAAGTGGCATATAACCCATCATATCGTTACTAACCGGGCAAGTTTCTATACATACGCCCTTATCTCGCATGTAAGCCCATAATTTTGGATCAGCAGTTAGAGATAGCCCATGACTAATTCTTTGCGCCCCGAGCTTATCTATCGCATCTCTTATGAAAGAAGGAGGTGCTTCCGGGAAATTGGGTGGGTGGGACTGCTCCCCCGCATGTATTGTTATCGGTATTCCCGCTTCGCGTAGTGGTTTTACGAGATTTTCAAACATAGCTGGAGGGAATTTTCCTTCAGGAGCTCCGGCAATGTCAAATCCCATGGGGTAGGTGGCGGTGTGCGTTGCTAATATGGCTTTCACTACGCTATCTCCATATTTATCCACTTTATTTCTACTAACGCATGCAATGTATGCTCCGCTTGCACCATTTTCTCCATAAGCTTGTCTGATTCCACTACGAATTGCTGCCATCACCTCCTCAAATGTTGCCGGTTCTCTTAAATTTTCTTGATATGTATAAGGCGAACCGCGAAGTTCGGTGTGAATACTCCCTTGTTGTGCTTGATGTAAAATTTGTTGGCACGCGGCATACTGCAAATCCTCTAATGAACACATCGTGGCTACAGGAAGTCCCAATGAGTCCAGAAATTTAGAAAATCCATCCGGGCTCTTAAATCCAGCTAAAATTCCCCGATAATATGCTCGTATTGAATCGGGATCTTGGGGATCTACGCCTTCAATCGGTTCTTTGCTGTTTCGTGTTAATGCATGAGTCACATTATTTTTTTGCGCCAAAGTGGCCATGGTCTCCGGGCTCATTCCGGCTTCAAGATGACGGTGTAATTCAATATTACTTGACAGATATGCCTATTTCACGTACAGTTCGGTTGATTGAGTCAATTACTTATTAACACAATATTATATGGGTGAAGAAGCAATAGGCAGTGGGCCAAAAGGACCAGAAATTATTCCACTACATGCAACGGCTATAACAGTACAAGTGAATAGTGGAGATATGGGTCAAGTCGCATATTTTTTGAGTTGTTTGGGAGGTGGCTATAATATAGAACGTGGAGAAGGTGGAAAAGTGAAATATACGTTTACGCGTGATCCCGGGGTTCCAGGATTACACAGGGATGTGATGAGAGGTTTTTTGAGCTATCTTGATAGTAAACGTGCTGTTGGTTGTGGTTTTGACGTAGCGTTTGAAGAAGCTGAACAACCAATGAACGGATTGGCGGAAAGATTGGATACTGCAACTAAAACCCACGATGCTGCGATAGCAGTGGCAGAAGCAGATTATGCCCGAGAGAGAAGTGCGGTTAAGGATGCATTACAAGCATTAGTTGGAAAACATATAAGTGCTGCTCAATTCAGTGGTCGTATTACGGGGGTAGGTCAGGTTACGCGTTACGGAGCGCCAGGGAAGCCGGTTGCTGTTCAGCTTTATGTTGATAATCGAGAAAAGTGGCTTGAGCTCTCAGATCTTGCAGGGATTAAGATTTCGTAAGCAGAGGGAGGTGTAGTGGGTTTTTTAGCTTAAATAAAAGCGGCCGGTTCTTGGAGCTGCATATGGAACGAAGTGCGGAATGGGGTATGTGCATACCCCACTTCCTGACTTACTATATATTTTGGTTGTTAGTGGAGTTAGCATATAATTAAATTATGATAACTATCAAAATTAATCAAAATCTAAACCTAAACCAAAAGAAAGCATTAGAATGTATGCGAAAAATTGCGAAAGCAAGAGACGAACTACCCTATATGCGCCCTTTAAAAACTGGTGAACCTGGTAAAAAAATATTTGCTGAATATATAGAAGGTTTCATTTGTGATGCACTGAATTTAGAACGTGCAAAAGAGATTAATCAAAAAGATTACGATGCAATTGTCCCTAAAACAAGAAAAAAGATTCAAATAAAAGATACATCATTTTCTGCCCCATCTTTCGGTAAAATAATCAAATTTCATTATCTCATTACGGTGAAACTTAATAAAAAAGATTTCTCTATTAATCAAATTGCAGTTTTCCCCAAAGAAGTTATTGAAAAGAGCATAGGAAATAAAAGAGACTTTAGGTTCCATAAAAAGAAACATAGCAAATTTATCGTTTACGAAAATAATAGATGGTTAAAAAAAGAAATTTCATAATGGATTCCGCTACCAAAAATTACATCACTTAAAATGGCATAAAATTTTTAACCCATTAAACAAGAAAAAGATATAGATTCTCCGTCGTAATTTATATTGAGTATAAAATAATTCATCTGAATTTATTAAATACTCTTCACAGCTTCCACATACTTACAGTAATCACAATCCCCTCCAGACTTAGGAATCTTCTCACTTTTCAAACATTTATATAAATCCTTAATCGTTCCTTCTATCCAACTATCGTCACCTTTATATGGAAGTAACTTAATATCAAATTCTAGCTTGCTATCAAACATGTCTTTATCTGAAATGCCGTTACAATACACAAAGAATCCAGTATCAGCGACCTTAAATCCGTTCTTCCTGAAAAGCCATTGATAGATCTCCATTTGGCGTTTGTAGCTGTCCTGCCAGTCCGCGTCGATGGTGACTTCGTCTTCTTTTGAAGTGGCTTTGTAATCAACAATAATCAGCTCGCCTTTTGGTGTTACCCAAACGTCATCAACTCCGCCTGTGAGGAGGAGATTCGTGCCCGGGAAGTTGTACGTGATGCCTCTGTGTAAGGAATCCCGCCATTCGTCGATTTTGTCGTGAGCTAGAGGGACTGCGTTTATTTTGTACGCTTTCATTAGAGGGTGGGTAGTCTTTTTCGCTCTGTGAATGTCAAATTCCTTTTTTAGGAGCTTGTCTACGGCTACGTTGAGGCTGAAGGGGTAGCCGGGAGGTTGGGCGATGCCGAGTTTGCGGTCGAGGTAGAAACATCTCTGGCATTTGATAAAAAGGTCGATTTTTGAACGGGAGATGCGGAAAGGCTCTTTGCTCTTTGGGTCGTAGAGGTTGCGAGTGCGATGGGGGTTGTAGTATTGGGACATGGGGGTTAATTTTTATTGGATTGTTTTAAAAATTTCTTTGCTTCTCTATCAAAGTCGGATTCAAAAAGTCTGTCATGGACAATACAATATTTTCCGAATTCTGTTTCGGCAAAAACTTTGGCTACTTCAGCAGAAACCTTACCCGGATTAGCCAACACATCACGTTCATTAAATTGCAAAAAGGTATCAAGTTTTTTTACCCAATCTTTCATATACATGACTTTACCGCTTTCTGCTTGAATTTCCGCATAATCAAGATACATAGATACAATTCTATTAAGCTGATCCAGTTCTTTTTCATCCAGATAATTTTTGGCGATACTGACGTCCATCTTTCTTATTGGTCCCTCGGGAGCATTTTTCCAGGTCATAAGTCCCATGTTGTGTTTTTGGCTATCCGCTCTCGAGTGGATAATTTCAGCGGCAGTTTGTTTACTGATAGCCCAATGGAGTTTATTTTGAACCGTGGCAAAGAATTTTTTTGTTATATCGCTTGCAGTGTCATAATCGGCACTGCACTGTGAATAAATATCAGTGATTTTTTGATAGAATCTCCTCTCGCTTGATCGAATGTCTCTAATTCTTTCCAACTGCTCCTCGAAATAGTCCTTTCCAAAAATGTTGGTTGGATTTTTGAGCCGCTCGTCATCCATGGTAAATCCCTTGATAATGTACTCTTTTAATCTTTCAGTAGCCCAAATACGAAAATGTGTTGCCTGCGAGGAATTCACGCGGTATCCAATGGAAATAATGGCGTCAAGATTATAAAATTTTGTTTTATATTTTTTCCCGTCTTCCGCAGTTAGTTCCAAAATGGAACTAACTGAATTTTCCACCAGTTCTCCGCTTTCAAAAATACTTTTCAGATGCTTTGTGACAGCAGGTCTTTGTACTCCGAAAAGTTCTGCAATTTTCGCCTGTGTAAGCCAAATATTTTCATCCTTCAAAAAAATCTCCACTCTTACTTTCCCATTTGGGGTGGTATAAAGTAAAAATTCCGTGAAACTATTGTTCGGAACGATTTGTTTGTTCTTTTTTTTCATAATACCGAAGTTATTTCTGCACCTGTATTGTAGGTGAGTGGACGCTCACCGTCAAGAGGAAATTATTTCTTGGTCGTTTAGGATTTACTGCGTATTCGTAGTAGATCCCAAACGGTGGGAGCGATTGTTAATGAAATCCGATTTTGGAGCGGGAGATGCGGAAAGGCTCTTTGCTCTTTGGGTCGTAGAGGTTGCGAGTGCGATGGGGGTTGTAGTATTGGGACATGGGGAGTGGGTTAGTTTTTGTTGAGAGCTTCCAATTTCAACTGTCCGATTTTTTCGGACACTTCACTGTACCCCTCACTAATAAGCTTTTTCTTTAAATCATTCCAATATTTTCTTGAGCGATCACTGTCGGTCAAAGTTTCTATAACATCAATTACAGAAAACCACCATTCGTTTTGAAACAGTGTTCTTCGTATTTTTTTACCCTGGAATAAGGCGATTTTCGTAGAATTTGTTTGAGCATTTTTCATAATACTGAAATTATTTCCGTGTCTGCATTGTAGGTGAGTGAGCGCTCTTGGGCAAGGGGTGGGGGTCATTTGCCGATACCTAACCTTCCAGTTTTTTGATACTTGGACTTCCCGTGAGAGATCTCATTTGGATAATCGCTATTTGATTGAGTTTTTCCAATCTGTTGTTTTGAGGCAATTTTTGCCGTATAAATTCGGCGTTTAAACTTTCCAGCCCGGCCAAACAGACCAGCTGTGTTACATTCGCATAATCGCGAAGATTGCCTTTTTTATTTGAATTTTGTTCCCGCCACTCCTTAGCGGTCATCCCGAATAAAGCCACATTCAATACGTCCGCCTCATCAGCGTAAATAAAATCTATTTGCCTTTTTGAGATGTTTTTAGGGATCAGGTTCTCTTTCACCGCATCTGTGTGGACTTTGTAATTTACTCTCGCCAACAAACGTTTTGTGTCCCACCCGAGTGACTTTCTTTCATTTTCTTCCTGTTTTAATCTTTGGAATTCCTTGATGAGATAGAGCTTGAATTCTGCCGAGATCCAGGAAGCGAATTCAAAGGCTATGTCTTTGTGAGCAAAGGTGCCGCCGCCATAGCGACCGGCCTTGGAAATGATCCCTATAGCATTTACTCCTTCAATCCATCGTTTAGGTGTCATCACAAAAGCATTGAATCCCGCCTGAGATTTAAACCCGTCGAATTCGACGGGTTTAAAATTCGGATTATTGATTTTTTCCCAAAGCCCCAGAAATTCAAGAGTATTTTTATTTCTCAACCAATTTTTTATGACATCGTCTGATCTTTCAGCGTCTTTGTAGTGGGCTATATCAGTCAATGATATAAAATCCTCATCTTTCCGCTGGAAAATTATTATTTCGGTGCCTTTGACGTTTATTTTCTGGTTGGTCATGATTGAAGCATAGGTGAGCAAGCACTCACCGTCAATGCTGTTTTGAAGGATTTTGTTGCGGGAGGGAGGGAATTATTTCTTAGTCGTTATGCTTTCGATTTCGGATTTGAATTATTTTTTATCGGGAAGGTTCGTGTAATATTTGGATTCTTGCGTCATCGGCTGATGCTTGTTCCCATAGGGCCATGATTTCTGCTTCGGTTAATTTTGGGTTAGGAGTTTTTTAAAATCTTTCCGGAAGGCTGGCGTTTCTTCATATTTCATCTTCCATCCTATAAAAAACAGCTTCGTATTCGATAGGCTTGCCTTCTTCGGCTGTTATCCAAGGAACGTCCCCGTGGGCGTAGTCACTCAATTCTTTTGCTGTTTTGTCCGAGAGTTTGTCGAGGATTTCGTCAATGTGTTTGATGTCGCGGGCAGAGAGAGCTTCGAGGTTCGGTTTTCGGAGGGGGAGATATTTTTTTTGAGGATATTCAAAAAATTTACTTTTAACGGATTCGATTTCACCTTTTTCCTGCATTTGTTCGACTATTTTCTTGAAAGCGACAGGAGTTGGACCGTAATGGTTCTTGATGTATTTGGCGCCTATCAATTGTTCTTCAAATTTTTCATAGTAATCAAAGTCGATGAAGTAGAGAAGTTTGTATATAACCGTCTCCCCTACATTTGACTTGCTACCGACTTTTTCGAGAATGTAGAGAAGGACTTCTTTGAAAAGTTTGACTTTGTTTTGAGGGACAGAGATTCTAATTTTTTCTTTGGATTTTTTGGGTTTGATAGTTTTTGGATCTTCGAGGAAGACTTCGTATTCTGGAGCGGGGTATTCTTCTATTATGGTTTGCAGAGGAGTTTTGAAAAGTTGTGCAAGACCTTTGGCTTGGGAGATTGTGAGTTCGCGATTACCTTTTTCGATTTGGATGTATGTCGGGCGGGAGATTTTTAGGTGTTTGGCGACTGCGGTCTTTGGTAAGTTAAGGGCTTCGCGGAGAGTTTTGAGGGTGTTTTTAGTCATAGGGAAATTGGCTAAAAGGTCTGGTTATATTTTAGCGAGTGTAAAGAAAATTGTCAATGGGGGCGTAAAAAAGATTGACGGGGGGAGGGGTTAGAGTGTTATTAATTCCCTTAAATCTTCTGCGAATGATTTTCCCCAAAAGTATTTGTCTTTGGCTCTTAAAGTTACGCCTTTCCCTTCTTTTTTGACTCTTGGCAAATATTCTGAAAAATATTTATCAATTTGATTTTTTCTATCCGCAAAATCATCCATACCAAGTTGTCCTCGAACTCTCGTATCATAAATCGTGAAATTGTTTGGATACAGGACGGTTAATATGGCAGTTGCCATAGGTAGTCTAAAGCGCCATTTATCCAACAATATTTTCAGTTTGTCTTTATCTGAAGTTTGCTTTGCAATATCTAATGTTAAGCGTTTGCAAATTTCATTAATATCTTTACTGCCTGATATTTTTAGTAATTTTTTCTTAATTTTGGTCTTGGACCTATTGGCCTTCCAAATAATAATACAAAAAAAATCGGAAGCTTTTAAAAATCCGTCTTTCTTGAACTTAAGTGGGATGTCTTCAAATAAATATTTCTCTAGGTCGTAGTATTTTGAGTAGTCTGTTTGCATCATACTATTTATTAAATGTTCCCTCTAAACAGAATACTGTCATTTTCCCCTCTTTGCCAATCGTTTTACACAGGTTCTGCATGTTGCACTGCGGGCAAAGGACCAATTTTAAATTTTCTTTATCGGTCTCTAATGTTTCTTTTTGAGAATGCAATTCGTAAAGTAGTTTAAGGTATTTTCCTTCTGCAATTCTTGGCACGTTATCTTTCTTTTCATAACCAATCCATTCATATAAACGTTTTCCTCCTTTTGAAGAATTGCATCGTTTGCAAACCCGAATAGTATTATCTGTAATATCAGGTCCTCCGCATGAGCGAGGCAGAATATGTTCAACTGTCAGATCTCTTGCTTCTTTGCAATAGATACACTGGTTTGGTTTTTCATTTTCTTTTAACCATTCTCTCACGGTCGAAGACCACTGAATTTTCCCATCCCTCAACTCCATGAATTTCTGCATTTGAAATCCCCTGCTGTCTATACCAAAACCGGCTGATTTTGAGATCAACTTCGCATATTGCCAGTAGATCTGATCACGAACTGTGCGGACGGCGGATGGGGGCATGAGATGTTAGATTATTACTTTGTCTTTAATTGCTTGATCTATTAGTTTTTTGAAATCTTTTTGCGGAATCATTGGACAGAACTGTCCCCAAGTCCATTTCCCTTTTACTCTGCCATTTTTTCCAATTATGTAATATCCAATTCTGTATTCGATGTCACCTGTCTTTAATAATTTGTGAACCGTTCCTCCGTCGATTTTGAGTCTTCTAAGTCTTTCAATTACAAAAACTTTTTCTTCTAAATTGTATTGAGGCATGAATGTCCAAGCTTCTCTTTCAAAATAATGAAAACCTTTTCGACTGATGTCTTTCATCTTGATTTGCTTTTTCTTCTTGAATTCTAAGTTTTTGCGGGCGATGAATTGGGAAGAGGTTTCCATAGTTATTTCTTTTATAAATATTTTTTTGCTCCATACGAATTAGCTCTACCTGTGAAGTTTGCACTATTTTTGCATTCTGGGCATACCGCTAGATTACTTTCAATAAAAGTGGGATGTATTCTTATCAATTCTTTGTGTTTATCGAAACATCTGGAACAAAATGGTCCATCTTTCGTTTCTTTGTGCCAATAACAATTGTTTTTATAAATATATTCGTCTTTGACTTTGACTTGGTCTTTTAATTTTGCGTTTTCTTCTTTTAGTTTTTCTATTTCATTCCTCTTCTCAAATAAATCGTCGATTAAATCAAGTATTTTTTGGTATTCTTCTATTTTGCCTGCTTCCTTTAATATTTTTGCTGCATCCTTGGCTGCATCATATATCCCCATATTTTTTAGGTTAGAATTTTTAGCGTTGTGTTAATTAATGCGCCGTTTTACTTATTTTTTTGCTATTGCTCAATTGTTTTAATTTCTTCATTCGTAAGCCCATATAATTTATAAATTGCCTCGTCAATTTCGCGGTCAAGTTTTTCAATTTCTCGCTGTAGCGAATTATGTTTGTCGGTATTGGCGGAAGTTGCTTGCAATTCCTTGTTGAGATCAAGCATTGTTTGCGCTTTCTTGGCAATTTTTTCTTGATCAGCTATTGAACACTGCTTAATCGGCAGACTTTTCAGCATACTAATTCTTACCTGAGGAAAGATAGTTCCAGATTGTTTCACAATTGATTGATAGAAATATTTAAACAAAGTGGAATTTAGCAATGCCAAAACATATAAGGATAAATACTTTTTGTTTGTTATGTGCGTACTATGTAAAGTTTGCTCATAATAATAATTTTCGTCATCATAAGTTGCAATTATTTTGTCTGCCGTTTTTCTTGTTAATATTTTAGGTCTTTCATAGAGTTCTTTATATCTTAACCTTAATCCAAGCCCTTTATCTCCCACTCTAATTCCTTCCTGTTCTTTCATATATTCTTCTCTGTAATCAACATAATTATTTGAAAATGTTTTTTGATACCGGTTTATATCATTTCCAAAAAGGAGAGGTTTGCAGGATGAATTGATCTTTTCTTTGTGAAATAATAAATCTTTAATCCTGCCTGCGACAATGCCATCCCTAACCTCGGCAATTTCATCTAATTTTACTGAATTAACATTTATTTTTGCTAACAAATCACTTGAATTGTCTCCTTGTGAAATAATAAATCTTTTTTCCGTGTCTTTTCGAAAATCACTATTATCTATCTCGCCTACTTTCAAAACTTTACCATCTTTGTATTCATGTAAATTACATTTTTTTGTTTTTTTTGTCTTTTCGAAAATCAAAACAACGCTATTTACACTTGCAGCTGCGAATACCTTCTCTTGTGTAAATAAAATTGCTTTTATTTGTCCTTTTTCTAGAATGTATTCCCTTAATTTTTGAGATTGATTATTGGTCAAAAATTTGTTTGGAATTATAAAACCCAAAAAACCACCTTCTTTTAGTAAATTTATTGATTTTTCTATAAAAAGCATAAACAGGTCAAATCTTCCTACTGCTGTCTGATACATTTTTTCGTAAATTCTGCGAAGATCAAAATCTATTCCTGTAATTGCAACATATGGTGGATTGCCTATAATCACATCAAAACCACCTTGATCGAAAACGTCTTTGAATTCATCCTCAAAATTAAAAGCCTTTTGCTCTCTGAAATCAGAGCCAAAATATTTTTCCAGCTTTTCTGCGTTTCCTGACACAAGCGAATTACCTGAACTTATATTGTGTTGGAGTGTTGGCAGTTTTGTTTTTCGAGATAAAACTTTTAATAAAAGGTTTAGCTGGGCAATTTCTATTGCTTGAGCATCAAGATCAACACCAAAAATATTTTCTTTCAAAATATCGAATTTGGCAAAAAGCGAAGTTTGCGGATCTTGTTTTGTTAGAGTTTCTAAAACTTTATCGTATGCAGCTGTTAGGAAAGAACCTGAACCACAAGCAGGATCAAGAACTTTTATTTTTGCTAAATCTTTCGGCTTTGTCTTTTTCAAAACCTCACCCAAAGTTTCTTTGACGATAAATTCAACAATATATTTCGGTGTATAATAAATACCTTGTGATTTTCGTGTAGATTTCTGTTTTTCTTCGCTTTTACGACCTTGAACATAACCCAAATACTGCTCATACATTCCACCCAAGACATCAGCAGAAATAGCAGAAAAATCGTAGCGATAGTTGTCTCTTGTTTCGTATAATCCTTTTATGACTTCGCTAATTGCTTTATCGCTTGCCTTCCATTCCTCGCAATAGTGGGGTGCAAAAAGTTTTGAGTTGTAATTTTCATCGAACCAGCGAAAACCGTCAGTCAGCCTTTTATAAATATTGTGTTTTTTGCCTTTCGTTTCCCATTCCCTTAGGACTGAAAGTAAGATATTTTGTTCTATTTTTCTGTCTTCGGCAGTGCGTATGAAAATAAGACGGTCAAGGATTCTTTGCACACCTTCGTCTAATTCTTCATCGGTTAAATTGTTTTGATTTTTGAAATCTTTAGTGAGTAGAACACGCCAAGACATCAAGTCTTCAAAAAGTTTTTCACCAACTTGTTTTCTTTGGGTAAGCTTACCCCACTTTTGAGCTTCTTTGTCTAATAATTTTTGTTCAAAACTTTCTTTCGACAAAAGCCAAAGCTGATCAAAACGATCAACATAATCCTGGCACTTGATTTCAATGAAAAGATTTTGAGAAATGCTTTTTGGCGGCATTTCTGCATTAAAAATTTTTACACTTTCAAAATCCGTCAAAATCGCCCAAGTAACACTCTTGTTCCAACTATAATTGATTGCTTGTTCGGCCCATTTCCACTCGTCTAAATCAACTTTCATCGCTTTGGCTTCCAAAAACATTACCGGAATATTATTAAAGCGAAAAGCCAAATCAACTCTGTCTCCGGAGACATTTTCTTCAGTTGTTACTTCGTTGTCGGTCGTTAGGTTGCGCATATCCCAGCCCAAGAATTCAAAAAGTGGCTCGATAAATTCATTGCGGGTTTGTGCTTCGTTGTAGGTTTTTATCTTGCCTGCCTCAGCTATTCGTTGATACTTTTCAACTAGATTAGCAATCTGTTGTTTAGCTTCTTGTTTGGTCATGATTTTTATTTAACGATTGTTATTGTATTTCATTTCGCTTTATAAATGAATTGTTTTTGGAGCAACGATAGGGGGCGGATTAAGCACTATGTCTGTGCTCCTTATGAAAATTGAAATCATTTTTTCTTGCTATGTATTTTTCTATGCTTCGATTCAGTAACGATCATAATATTCTTTTTAGTTGTTTTCCCACCTTCCGAAACTTTTCTTGGATGGTGAGCCACTTTCCCTTCTAGTAATTTTCCGTCCTTGTAACCTTTTTGTTTTAGAACTTTTTTTAGTTTTGTTTGGGAACGCTCTTTTTTAACTTGGGCTTTTGTTGGTTTGTTTGACATATATTTTTATTGATTAAGAATTGGATTTTTTTCTTTTGGCGAGAGAAAGAGGTGGGATTTTGCGAGCCTAAACTCCTTATGCAATTGTTTGTGCTTTTGTTTCTGCGGTTACTTTTGAAGACGGTTTAACTGCACGTTGTTTTCTGTTTTGCGTGTTTTCAAAGATAGTTTTTTTTAGTTCTGTGTACGTTTCTGTGTCTGGAGTGATTAGTTTGCCTAGTGCCGACTTAAAATCCTTTTTCTTCTTATTTTTGCTTATGTTGCATAGTTCCATCACTTTCTTGCTTTTCTTTTCTACATCCTCTGTTTTAATGTTGGTGATTTTCTTGTTGTAATCTTCTTCCTTGAGACCTCTATAGTATTTTTTAAGTATTTCAAAGTCATATAAGTAGTTCTCAATTTCGCGTCTTTTTAACATTCTGTGGAATGTTTTTTCTGCCAGAAATGTTGCTCTTTCATCTTCTTTAAGTTCGTCTCTATCTCTTAAGAGTAGCAACTCTGTTTCAGAAAATGCTTTGGATAGTACTGATATCGCTAGTGATGCGTTTTGTGTAACAACTCTACCGCCTCCGCTAGAAACAAAAAGGACATCGTGAAATTCTTGTTCAAAGATAGTGTTGTAAATTAGGGCATCTAATCCAGCTTCTTCTCCGGAACTTGCTGGGGTAGCTTTACCTTCGCAGTAAACGATTTTTCTGGGTGCAACGAGTTCCGCGAGATCTTCAAGTGCCGTTTTAAAAATTCGTTCCCAATTAGCTCTTGTTCTTCTCATTGGTTTGATTATTGCCCTTTTATCAAAATTATTGTTAGAAAAATCTAGGATAATGCTATCTTCTTTCAATTGATCTTGTAATGCTCTAAGAAAACCTAAGCTATGTGTTGCAACCCAGAGTTGGCAGTTTGGTGGAATAAGGTTTGTAATTTCAATGAGTAATTTTCTTTGTATTGCTGTGTTTAAATGAAGCTCGGGTTCATCTATGCAAAAAATTGTATCATCAAATTCTTTTGTTCTTACAATTAGGTCGATTACAATGTCCACTACTTCTTTTTCGCCAGATGATAAATTTTCATACGGAAAACCTTTTGATTTCCCTTTTTGGAAGTAGAGCTGTCCACGCCCCTCTGCGATATCTCCAAGATCTGAGATTTTAATTTTTAGTATTTTCCCAAGTATTCGATTTATTTTTCCAAGATATTGGTTGAACACATCTTTATACAAAGCTTTACTTTTTTTTGTTTCTTGCCACACTTGGTTTAGAAGTCGTTCATAGTTTTCTTGTAACCTAGCATCGATTGCTGACATTGTATGTGGTCTTTTGTTATCTTCGAGGATGTCGGGTTGTTTTCTGAGTGAATCGACGTTTAGAGTTGCTGAAAAACGGTATGAAGATCTTATGTAAAAGCTTTTTTTGTTGAATTGGACTGTCCCGTCTGGCTTAGTAATTTTTATAGCATCATTTCTATTGTATTGATTGGAGTTTTGAGCTTCGTCTTGAGAGTAGTGATTTTTGGAGAAATAATTTGGATTTGCCTGTGCTGTATTATTCTTGTAGTTTTTGGTGATTTCTTCGAATGCGTCAAAAACACAGCTTTTACCGCTGCCATTTGGTCCAACAAGTGCAACTATTTTTGCTGTTGATGTTCCTAGATTTACCGTTAGGTTGGTAAATCTTTTGAAATGTTTTAGGGAAATTGTAGCTATTTGCATTTTATGTATTTCATTGCCTGGGAATTATAGCAGTTTATGCTTTTTGGTAAAGCCCGTTTCCCCTCTATAAAAAAGAAAATCAAATTCATTTTCTCTCTAAAAAGTTGACCGAAGGGCAAAAGAGAAAAATGTATTTACGCTGGCTCATGTTTATACGAAAGTCTTATATTTTCAACTTCCAATATCTTACTCCAGCAGGGATTTCCTCGCCTTTTTGGTGGATTAGCGCGTCTAAAACAATGAGAACCTGTCAGATTTTTCGAGGTGGTTGGATTAGAATAATTTGACTAGATTTGAACGCCTTTGATAGGGTTCAGTTGCTCGGAGTCCCGATACTCATATCGGGATACTCTGCGCCCCGAAGAAGAGTTAAGTATCGCAAAATACAAACTCTTTTTTGCGATCTTAACTTGGTTCATGCCCCAGATGAGAGGAATTTTTCAAAATTCTCATTGTGGATGAGTTCGACTGTGGACTGCTTGTAATTGTCTGTAAAGGATGATGGCGGGTGAAATTTTTGTTTTTTCCATTTGAACTCAAAAGCATGGATTTTCCCGCTTTCTTCCTCGATATAATCCAATTCTTGCTGATTATGAGTACGCCAGAAATATTTATTAAAGTCCTTGTTCTTATTACAATTATTTTTAATTCTTTCATTGATTAAAAAATTTTCCCAAAGAGCGCCAGTGTCCTGCCTCAAATCAAGAGCGTTAAAATTATTGATTAATGCATTTCTAACACCTGTGTCCCAAAAATATATTTTTCTTAACTTTTTGAGTTCGTTTCTTATATTTCTGCTAAATGGCGACAGCCTGTGAATAATAAATGCCTGTTCCAGTATTTGGATGTAGTTTGATATTGTATTTTTATCGACACCAACTATTTGACTCAGCTCGTTATACGAAACTTCATTGCCAATCTGCAATGCTAAAGCTTGCAACAGTTTTTCCAGCATTTCCGGATTTTGAATGTTTTGAAAGGCGAGAATGTCTTTGTATAGATAACTGCTGGTTATGTTTTTCACAATTTCTTTTTCCTCTTCTCCTGAACTTAGAACCACTTCCGGGTACATACCGTAGACAATTCTTCTTTCAAGATGACGCTTTGATTCTAAGTCTGAAGCGTAGTATTTCCTTAGTTCGTTATATGAAATCGGGTATAGATGAAATTCAAATTTTCTGCCCGTAAGCGGTTCTATAATTTTGTTTGAAAGTTCAAAAGACGATGAGCCGGTGGCCACTATCTGTAGTTCGGGGAAGTTATCAACCATCAATTTGAGTGTTAGCCCGATATTCCTAACACGCTGCGCTTCATCCAAAACAACAAGTTTATTATTCCCTAAAAAGGCTTTGATTTCCGTTGAGGTTTTATCGGTTAATGCATTCCGAATATCGAGTTCATCACAGTTTAAGTAGATGGACTGTTTGGGATATTTTTTCAGGAGATCTTTCACGAGGGTCGTTTTGCCTACCTGCCTGGCCCCGTATATGATAATAACTTTCTTTTTGAAAAGTTTGGCCTGAATTCTCTTCTCTATTTCTCTAGAAATCATCATGTTAATACAATATTAGTGAATTGATTCACCAATATTGTATCAAAATATAAATAAATAGCAAGTCTAATATTTTAGTCGGCTTAGAAATTGCGACAGAGGACGCCTTCGGCGTCTGCTGTCGCTTTGGAGCTGCTTATGGAACGAAGTGCGGACTGGGGTATGCAAGAGTTATGGGGTGGAGATGGCTTAGTAAAAGTACTGTGATGTAAGTTGATACCCCACACTCTGACTCACTATATAGTCTCAGAATGTCTAGAGTTTATAATCACAATGTTCTAACATTGTGCTCAAAAAAGCATAATTCAGGCATGACAGAGGAGTTCATAAAAGAATGCGACGATATCATGCTTGATCTTATCAATAAAGGGTTAGTTGAGGCAATAAAGATGGAAAATGGAGAGGTAGGCTTTAGATTAAGTTATTAATCAAAAAATAGCCCACGACCCCCTGCTCATCGAGCAGAGGGTTATTGGTCTCCATTCTTAATAATATGTCTCAATTCCTGATCTGATTAGCCTCTTTGACTTTATTTGCACTCTAAACTTCCGTTGGAATCGAGTTTTAAAACCCAAGCATCCCAATCCCCTGCACCTTTTGAATTTGTTCCAGCAGCCACAATATATCCACCATCATTTGTTTGCTGGATTGAATGTGCATGATCTCCATACTCTCCTCCAAATGTTTTGTCCCACAGCAAATTTCCATTTGAATCAAGTTTGAAAATCCAAGCATCTTCATTTCCTGTACTTTTTGAAACAGTCTTACCGACCACTACGTATCCACCATTAGTTGTTTGCTGGATTTCAAGTGCCCACCCCCAATCATCACTTCCACCAAAAGTTTTGTCCCAGATTAAATTTCCATCTAAATCCAACTTAAAAACCCAAGCATTAAGATTCCCTATTTCACCAGCTATAATATACCCACCATCATTTGTTTGTTGGATTGAACCGGCATAAGTATCAATATTTCCTCCAAAAGTTTTATTCCAGTCTAAATCTCCGTTTGAATTAAGCTTTAAAATCCAAGCATTATTATTTCCTGTATCTTTTAAATTGGTCCAACCAGCTGCAATATATCCTCCATCAGTGGTTTGCTGGATTGAAACTGCCGTATCAATCTCACTTCCTCCAAAAGTTTTATCCCATTCCAACTCTCCTTTTGAATCCAGTTTTAAAATCCAAGCATCCATTTTACCTACACCTTTTGATATTGTCCCTCCAGCAATAATATAACCTCCATCAGAGGTTTGCTGGATAGAATCTGCCATATCATAATCACTTCCTCCAAAAGTTTTATCCCATTCTAAATTCCCATTTGAATCAAGTTTGAAAACCCCGACATCAGAACCTTTCCCGCCATTAGAGTAAGATTTCTGACCAGCCACAATATATCCTCCATCGCTTGTTTGCTGGATTGAGGCTGCCCAATCCCAATCACTTCCTCCAAAAGTTTTATCCCATTTTAAATTTCCATCAGAATCCAACTTAAAAACCCAAGCATCTGCTTCTCCTGCACCTTTTGAAGTTGTTCCACCAGCCACGATATATCCACCATCATTTGTTTGCTGGATTGAATGTGCATTATCATTACCACTTCCCCCAAATGTTTTGTCCCACTTGTTAACTACACTATCACACTTATCAACAACACTAATAACAATAACCTCACTCCCTTCCATCTCCCCATCACTAACTTTAAACGTAACCTCGTACTCTCCAGCCTGATCATAAGTCGGAGTCCAAGAAAAAACAGCATGTTTTGTCCCTACTGGAACAGAAGGGGGAACGGGAGCATTTTCGTCAATTATTGAGCCTTCAGGAAGATTCTCTCCTGAAAAGATCAAATTATCACCATCTTTGTCGGTTCCATACAAATATATTTCATAATATTCTCCCTCGTTGATTTCTGTTTTTTCCATCACTGTCATTAACACAGGAGCATGATTCACGTAAACACAAGCCCCCGCCGCAACATCAGGATGATACTTGCTCCCCAGCTCGGGACAACTCTTTTGGATATAATAATAATACTTGTTAGTATTCGAGCACATTCCTTCCATCAAATAGGTCTTTCCATTCGGGAAAGTATAAATATAATCAGCTACACCATTTGGTTTTATGTTAGTTTGGACGATTCCTTTCTGTGTAAAATTAGCTCCACCATCGTTATCGGTACACCAAGCAGCAGCCTCTTGGTATTTTGCGGCTGTTTCCAAGGCATTCAAGGCACAAGTCCTATAATCCTTGTAGTTCTTGGCCATCAATAGAGGCACACAATCCGTAGACATGATGCTCCAGTATTTTTGTTTCTGATAATTCGTCAGATCGCTGAAAGATTTAGCAAAAACAACAGATGCAGATAAAAGCAGAATAGAAACAACGACTACAAGAGAAAGAAATGATTTTTTCATGTTCATATTTTAGAAAGTAAAATTAGCTGGTAATTTACATGTTTTTGGCTTATTTGTCAAGAAAAATGGAAAGACTGGATTTAGATTACGCTAAAGGGGGTGAGACCATGGAGGATGTTCGAACAATGTTAGTACAGTTACATTACGGGGATGCAACTGCTTAATTACGACAATGCTTCCACAGTCTGATTCACTACATTTTTATGATTTTACTTATCCCAATTTTCGGTCATTATTTTCTTTGCTTCTTCGGCATCTATTCCTTTTACCTCTGTTAGATAGAGCATACCTTGAAGCCAAGTTTCGATTTCTGGTTTACCTGTAATGTTGGTGTAGTATTCTGCCCATTTTTTATTTGGTAATTTGCGGAATTCTTCTTCTGTAAGTTTGATTGGGTTTGTCATGTTTAATTTGGTTAAATTAATATTTTTTATTCACCTTTTTCCTTTTTAATCTCTTTCCAGGCTTGTACTAACAATTTTCCAATGCGTGTTTGCTTCCCTGGGTGTAACAAATCTTGTCCAGTACGTGGATCGATTAAAGAGCTGTTTTTCAGCTGCCCATTAACTCCGTCAGGGCATTTGTGGCCCCAGGCGCAATAGACTGGAATACCGAGAAGCCCTCTCTTTTCATCAAAAATGGTCGAGCCGATTGGGAATTCGTAGACTTTCTTGCCACATCTTTTGCAGATTTGCTTGTGGCACGAACAAGAAACTTCTACCTCGAGCCCTCTTGCCGCTATGCAAGCTCCTTTGTAGTAACCGCACTTTTTGCATTTTTTGAGTCCTGCGGGGACTTGTACTTTTTTCATATGAAAGAAGTTAAAAAATAGATAGTGTTAACTTCTTTCACCGAGCGTTTGCTTGAAACAATATTGGAATTCTTGTCTCATCTTACTTAGTTGGAGCACCTTGCCTTTTGGTAGGTTGCTGACGGGTCATGGAGCATAAGTCTCTCGCCGTCTCTCGATGAAAGCGTGCTAATTGTAGCAGATTTAATAAAAAAGAGTAAAGGGAATTGATTATTCAACAAAAAGCGGGCTCCAGCATGCCCCGACTAGTCAGCTCGTCCAAATAGCTGAAGGATTGAGGAATTTTGAAGTTTTTGACCGCTTTCGAAGGTTCGATGTGTGATTTTAGTTTTTTCACCTTATTTATTTCTATTGCATAGGCTATTTTTTGATCTTTGTAGTACTCGAAAAAATCCAATTTTTCGATGCACCCGACGTCTTTATACTTTTCCCATATCATTCTCGGATTCCCGCTTACGATTTTCTTGAGTTTGAAATATCCGATTACTTTCTTGTAGGGACTGGAGGCATAAATTATGACGTATTTCACGTCTTTATTAAATTTTACTTTTCTAAATTCAACCTTCTTTTTACCTTCAAGAATTGAAAACGCGTACTTAGGTTTGATTGGTAAAAAAACTGTTTGCGAGGTTTTTGATTTTTTCATAGGAGGTTGGGGAAATTTTGCGAGTCAAAACACTATATTTTGTAAACAATCAAATGGCCATCAAATAAGCTTTTCCCCTTAAATAAGCCATTTCTTATCAGTAGTTACTAGTGTTTATCAATTAACAATCAAATGAGTTACGCCCAATAAGGAATATATTTTTTGTATCTGTTTGACTTATTATCCGGGTCAAATTCTTTAATCCATCCCTTCATAAGTGTTCGCTTGATAATTCTAGAAGCTATAGCCTTGTTTTTATCTTTGATTCCAAGCCTTTTAC
Source organism: Candidatus Altimarinota bacterium (assembly GCA_041648305.1). Classification (GTDB taxonomy): domain Bacteria; phylum Patescibacteriota; class Gracilibacteria; order UBA1369; family LOWO2-01-FULL-3; genus JABILX01. Next base: position 37,813 of record JBAZPI010000002.1, read on the forward strand.
AAAGTGATGCATTTGTGAGAGCGTCTTGATTGATTACGTGTTGTATGCAACTGTGAAAATAGCACGCTCTACATTGTTCCTCCTTTGTTAATTTTGATAGCTCTTTTTGTGAATATACGGTAACTCTAAGACCATCATTTTCTTGATTTTCAATGTTTGGCGGTGGTAATTGGGAAAGCTCTATGGCAAGTATTGCTCTATCAACACCGCTCCCTCGTTTCTCACATATTTTCATCCTACGTAACATGTCACTAAGTTTTTCATTCCTTGATTTTGGTGGATGATCTATAAAACGGTCGGTTGGTATTAATGCTTTACCTGGATTTGATATTTCAATTCTATTTTCGAATATTTCCACTAAAGGTGCTGAACCTGTCATCAAAAAATCTTGATGAACCAGAGCATTTGCTACAAATTCACGAATTGCATTCGGAGGATATGTAGTTTTAGTGCTACGCAGACCTCCCTCAATTTTCTCTGGTTCTGGAATTTGGCTCTGTATATAGGATCTAATGTCTTCAAATCCAATAGCGTATCCGCGATGAAATGTTTCATCTTTTACTGCGTGAAGTCTATTCGTCCCGCTGTAGCTGATAATACGTACTGCTTTGTTTCTTAGTTTTGAAAAATTTCCGAGATTTCGAGCTAACAAGATAGCACCTAGATTTGTAATATTTAATCTTCCCTTCTTTTTAACTAGGAATTCCTCTTGAAGTAGTTTTTCTACAATTCCTGTTTGGTTTTTTGGTCTAGTTTCTCCAGTTAGCCGAAAATATTGATCAAATTCTAAGAGGTCGATGGCATCTGATTCTGAAATATCCTCTTTTGCGAGCTTGTCTTCAAATGGTGTTCTTCGCTCCCATATAATTGCTTCTTTCTCGGGAAACTCATCTAATGGTTTTTTAATACTACCTATTCGTATCCAAGCCTTATTATTGAATTTTACTGGCCCAGCAAATGCTGGCTGAATGAAAAATATAACTATTCTCCCATCCGGATGTTTAACTTCTTGAATTTTGAAATCTATTTTTGGTTTTAAATTTCTATGTAGCCATGGCTCAAGATCTTCTGCTCCTTTACCTTTTGTTTTTTCAGGTGCATATTTGGTTCCTACTATTTTGTGTGTTTCATCCTCTATCCCAAATATTAAATAAGCTTCGCTTCTTTGGTGCAGACAGGCGGAATTTGCAAGTGCAGAAATATATTCTCCAATTTTGTCCGGAGCCTGGTGATTTAACTTAAATTCAACCCATTCCGCCTCTGAAGATATCCTTCTGAGATCATTGATTAACTTTATTGCTTCTTCTTGCATGTATTTATCTTATTTAGTTTCAGTATATAACTTTTTGCTATTTTAATTAAATTGTTTTTGGGGCAAAGCGAAGAAAGAAAAGTTTAAGGTGTTAAACCCTCTCCTAGCCTCCCTCCGGAGGGAGAAGGAAATAGAAATTGCGACAGGACGCCTTCGCTTTTTATTCACCCCCTTTGTCCCCCTCAAGGGGGAATGTAGAAACTGCGACTGGATCGCTTCGCTTCCTGTCGCTATGGAGCGGGTAACGGGAATCGAACCCGTATCCCTGCCTTGGCAAGGCAATGTAATAGCCACTATACTATACCCGCTAGGTTTTGGCGTCGCCTGGTCGGCGCTGCCTTTTATTTCAAAAGCGCTACGCGTGAAAGATTGTAGCGGCCTTGATCGTCGATTTCAACCAATTTTACTTTGACGACGTCGCCGAGTTTGACTACATCTTCAACGCGGTTGACACGTTCTTTTGCGAGCTTCGATATGTGCACCAAACCGTCTTTGCCGGGAGCTATCTCAACAAATGCGCCGAAGTCCATGATTCGTACAACTTTTCCTTCGATGATGTCTCCGACTTTCGGTTTGTATGTAAGACGTTTGATCCAATCAACCGCTTTTTGACCTTTTTCCTGATCTGGAGCTGTGATTGTGACCTGGCCGTCGTCGTCGATGTTTACTTCAACATCGCATTCCTTGGAAATCGCTTGAATTGTTTCGCCTCCTTTGCCGATAACTACGCGGATGTCGTCCTGATCAACTGTGAGATTCATAATCAATGGCGCGTATTTAGACAATTCTTTGCGAGGTTCTGCGATTGTTTTGAGCATTGAAGCAAGGATTTCTGCGCGGGCCTCCTTCGCTCTTTGGAGCGCTCGCTTCATCAATTCAATCGAAATGCCTTTTACCTTAATATCCATTTGAAGAGCCGTGATTCCTTCTGTTGTTCCCGTGACTTTGAAGTCCATGTCGCCCCCGAAATCCTCCATTCCCTGAATGTCAGTCAGGATGACGTATGATCCGTCTTCTTTCTCGCCGCCGTTAAACTTTTCTTTGTCTACCATCAAGCCCATCGCGACTCCGGAAACCGGTCTTGTGATCGGGACACCGGCGTCCATGAGCGAGAGCGTTGAGCCGCAGACGGAAGCCATTGAGCTACTGCCGTTGCAGCTTGTAACTTCTGAAACTAGCCACATCGTGTATGGGAAGACGTCTTTGGGTGGGAGAACCGGGACGAGTGCGCGTTCCGCCAAGTCTCCATGACCGATTTCACGGCGTGAAGGGCCTCGGAGCATTTTGATTTCGCCCGTGGCGTATGGCGGGAAGTGATAATGATGCATGTAGCGCTTTTCCCTGTCATCGTCCATTGTGTCGATGGTTTGAGCGTCTTGTGGGCCGCCGAGGGTCGTGATCGTGAGAACTTGAGTTTCTCCCCTATTGAAGAGGCCGGTTCCGTGAGTGCGGGGAAGGACGCCAACGAAAGAGCTTAACTCGCGGATTTCGTCCGGTTTGCGTCCGTCGATACGGATACCCTTTTCGAGAATTTCTTTTCTCATTCGTTTCTCTAATTTACTCATGATCAGCTCTTTCAATTCCATTTCCGTGAAGACTTCGTCTTCGATTTCTTTCGCAAATTTTTCGAGGATTGTGGCTTCGACTTTGTGGAGATTTTCTTTCACTTCTTTCTTTGATTTGCCTTTTATTGATTCGAGCATTTTGTCCGTCAGTATGCTCTCGACTGCTTTGGTCGCTTCTTCGGAAGGAAGATTTAATTCGAGTTCAATGTTTGGGACTTCGTTCTGCTTCTTGTATTCAGCTGCGAAATCCAATTGGACTTGGCAGAGGTGTTTGATTTCTTCGTGAGCTACTTGAAGAGCTTCGAGAATCACTTCTTCCGATACTTCATTCACGGCCGCCTCCACCATCGTGATGGCGTCGAGCGTTCCGGCAACAACCAAATTGAGTTTGCCTTCTTCGCATTCTTTGTATGTCGGGTTTACGATGCATTTCCCGTTCAAATATCCCATTCGGACAGCTCCGACTGGTCCTTCAAATGGCGCGCCTGTGAGCATCAGAGCGGCTGAGGCCGCATTGATAGCTGTTGTGCCTGGATCAACTTCGAGATCGGCCGATAGCGCGCTACAAACAATCTGTACTTCGTTTGCGGTTCCTTTTGGGAAAAGTGGGCGGATTGGTCTATCTATCAGGCGCGATGTAAGAATTGCGTTTTCTGAAGGACGACCTTCGCGTTTAATAAATCTGCTGCCTTTTATCTTGCCAGCTGCGTACATATTCTCCTCGTAGTCGACGACCATCGGGAAATAATCCGTACCTTCCTTTCCTTTTTCCGATACAGAAGCATTCGCGAGAATAATTGTGTCGCCTAACGACGCAATGATATAACCTGTTGCTTGTGTATGAATTCGGCTAACTGAAAGTTTAAATTCTCTTCCAGATAGATCAATTGAAAAATCTTTTGGTTCCATAAAAAAAATGGGTTAAATTTTGCCCGGCCTTGCGGACGGGTTGCCCATTTTAGAACCAATCGAAGCTTAAGTAACAAGATTCGAGAAGCATTGCGCTCGCGCCTGCTTCCCCAATTCTGCCACTTAAACCGTTTTCGGTTTTAATGGGCGGTGTATATGTTAAAGGTCTTATTTTTTCTTTGCGGCTTTCTTTTCCTTCTTCGCAGCTTTCTTTTCAGCTTTTTTGGCCGGCTTCGCCGTCTTCTGCTCAACTTTTTCTTTCACCACTTTTCTCTTAACTGTTTCTCTTGTTTCGGCTTGTTTTGGATTTTTTAGCTTTAATTTCTTAATCAAGTCTTCATAACTTTCTTTACTATGGAGACGTAGGTAATTCAAATGCTTTCTCCTTTTGCCAACCATTTCAAGAAGTCCCTTTCTCGAATGATTATCTTTTGAATGGCCCAAAAGATGTTCCTGAAGGGCGTTTATCCTCTCAGTCAGTATTGCTACCTGTACTTGTGCTGAGCCAGTATCCTTGGTATGGACCGCAAATTTTTCTATAATTTTCTTTTTTTCTGATCGATTCATGTGTAAAAAGGGTAAAAAAATTCTCCCTTTCGGGAAGTTCACGGGTAAATTTATCAGATTTTGCGGATTTTGACAAGGGGTTTTTTTATAGCCTTTTTTTATAGCCAATTTCTGTACTTGAAATAAACGATCATTGAGATCGCCACGAAGGCCACTATCCCGGCGACAAATATTGAAGCGAATTCTTCACCGGCAAACCAGAGTCCCTGCACATTCATCCCGTAAAAGCCCGTGATAACTGTCAATGGGAGCATTATTACTGATATGATTGTGAGCATTTTGATGACGTTGTTTGTGTTGTGAGAGATGATTGATTCGTTTGTTTCCTGAATTGAGCTGGTCAACTCCTGAAGATTTTCGATGTTGTTCCAGATTTTTTCTATTTTATCGACGATATTGTCGAAATACACTTCAAGTTTCTCCGGGAGGAATTTCTGATCTTTGTGTTCCAGTTGGGCGACAACTGCGCGTTGCGGCATAATTATGCGGCGGAAGTTGATAAGATCTTTCTTTAACTGAAGGATGTCTTTCAAACGGTCTTTCGCGTATTCCATGTCAAATACTTCCGCTTCCAGCTCATTAACCTGGGCTGTAAGAGTAGCTATCAATGGGAGTCCTGATTCAAATAAGTCATCTACAAGCATGTACAAGAGATATCCCGTACCGAATTTCATGTATCTTTCCCTCTCTTTTTTACGTTTGCGCAGTTTATTTACGATACTGTTGATGGTGTCGTTATCGTTGTGGAGAGTAATTAAGTAATTATTCCCTACAAATATTTTTACTTCCGAATTTATAATTCTTTTCTTGTCGCCATGCCCTTTGAGTTCCGGAATATGAAGTACGAGAAAAAGATAATCATCGTATTCGTCGATTTTTGGACGTTGGGTCGCTGACAAACAATCATCGATGTCCAAGTCATGGAAACGATATTTTTTTTGAAGTTTTCTTAGCGTGGGTTCCTTATGCCCATCAATCACCTTCCAGACAACTTCATTATGTTTGATTTTTGTAGTGATTTCTATTGCGTCCATCGCATTCTCTTTACTATTAAAGGATGAAAATGTCAATTCATTGATGAGGCAAATTATTGCTGCTATGTCTGTGCTTTGATTATACTTCTCCTATGAACTATAGGCAGATTATTGCTGATTCGTGGCGCCACACTCAAAATAATAAAGGACTTATTTACTGGTTTGGATTTCTCCCTTCTATCTTGACCACAACGGTTGGTATAGGGTATCTCGCGTATCAATTTTTCGCTTTCAAAAGGTCGTATTTGTTCGATGATTCGGAAACAAGTTTCTTGTCGGACGTTAGCAATTTTGGGTGGAATTTCATCAGTTCTCACGCGAGCTTGTCCGTCCCGCTTGTTGTTGTGGCTATCATTGTTACGATTTTATGGTTTTTGGTTCCGACTTTGACAGAGGCGTCGGCTATCCAGGCCATAGCGAGATCTAAAAATAATCAAAAGTCTGGCGTTGGGATTGGGCTTAAGTATGGCATTATGGCGTTTTTGCCGCTTTTTGAATTTCATCTTTTGGTTAAAACATTTACGCCGATGTCTTTGGTCACTGAAATGGGGTTCGTGCTCCGTAATCTCGGTATGGGAGCATTTAAAATTTTTCTGCCAGTGTTTATTGTTATTCTTATTATCGCTTTGATTTTGCATCTTTTGTTTACATATGCCGGGCTCTATATAGTCATTGATGATGAAGGGGTTTTTGCTTCAATGAAGAAGAGCGCCAAGCTCGTGATTTTGAATTGGCAACATACCATTCTCATTACTATCCTGATGATTATTATTGGAGTCAGGATAATAATTCAGGCCATTTTGGTTTTTTTGATTCCGGCTATCGTAATCTTCACGGCCGGATTTTTGGCTACGCTTGCTTTGGAAACGACCGTTTTGATTGTGGCTGGGATTTTGGGGCTTGCAGCCCTTTTGTTGGCGGCTTATCTCGGAGGCGTTGTTGATATTTTTTCATATACGGTTTGGACTTATACTTTCCTAGAATTAACCGGTCAAAAAGAAGTTTCGGCGAGGGACGAGGTTTCCTCCGCGAGGGGGGTAGTTTCCACCGCTCCGGAGATCCCAGTCACTCCACTTGAGGTTCCAGCCGCTCCTGTTGTTCCCGTCAGCGCCAAACCTGCGACCCCTCCTGTCGAGATCACTACTCCTGTCGAAATTCCGAAGAACAATCCCCCTCCGGAACTTTCAGAGCCTTCTGATGATTCTATTCCTGGGTTGTTGTAGGGTTGGGGGTGATCTGATCGGCAACTAGCGCATGGCGATGGTTTGTTAAGATTGCAGCAATTGCAACCACATGCAATCAGACGACAGATTAGAATTTCATAATTCCCTCCTGTTGTCCTTGACTTTCGAGGACTTTTGTTTTATAATTGGGTAAAGACGATTAGAAAACAAAAACATTTATGATTCCATTCACACAGAACAACAAGATTGCAATTGCTGCGGTTGCTATTTTCTTTGTATCGTTTTCCGCAATGTTGTTTTTGATGGATACAGAAGATAGTTCTCCTGATTATGTGCAAGCCAACGTATTGGAGGCTGCGATGACAAATGGTGGCAACGGGGAAGGCCACATCGGCCCTTATTTCAGCGGTACCGGAGGGGAAGCAGCCCCAGAGGGGGAACACGAAGAGTCCAATTTTGACCCGGAAAACATGTATAGGGTTATTGTTAATAATTTGGATAAACCTTTGTTTGTTTTATATCCTGAGGGAAAGGTCAAATTTTTGAGTGAAGATTTTGTTGAAAAATATGGATACAAATTGGAAGACGTTGCTAACGGAACTTTCTTTTCACTCATACAAGGAGACGACTTACCTGATTTTGTGACCGAATACACTTCCGTAATTCATTCCGCGAAATCAAAGGATGGTGTTGGCCCCTATAGGTTTTTGAATGCCGACGGTGGCGTGAGCGTTCATTTGGTGGATTTGATCCCTGTTGTTGATGATAAAGGAGGCGTCACCGAAGTCATCGGGTGCGTGAAAGATATAACGTCTAAAGTTGAGGATTTTGGGACGAGCTTGGACGAGAAGATCGACGGCGAAGGGCCAGAGGCCGAGGGGTTGGATGGCGAAGAAATTCAAAATGGATATGGTGAGCCTGGAGCTTCGGGAGAGCATTTCAGTACCAGATTGTTCAAAAGACTTTTGGGGGTAAAGCAGGGATGAGGGCACAATTGGAGCGCGATTGGGGTTCGCGGTTGGGATTCGGCCGTCGGGGTCCAGTCGGTTTTCGAAACTCTTGTTTTACTTCTAGGTTTGAATTAGTATTTGGCCATGGTTGAATCCAAAAAATACGACGCGTCAAAGGTTGAAAAGAAGTGGCAAAAGAAATGGGCTCGAGACGGGCTCTATGAGTTTGATGTCAATAAGGTTTTGCGTGCGAAAAAATATTATAATTTGGTGATGTTCCCCTATCCTTCGGGCGATAGGCTGCATATCGGACATTGGTATGCTTATGCGCCGCCGGATAGCCATGGGCGGTATATGCGAATGAATGGGTATGATGTTTTTGAGCCGATGGGTTTTGATAGTTTTGGCTTGCCTGCGGAGAATTATGCGATCAAGACCGGTGTGCATCCCAAGGACAGTATTGCGAAAAACGTTGATTATATGATCAAGCAGATTTCGAATATTGGGGGAATGCATAATTGGGACAAGACGCTTTCGACTTCCGATCCCGAATACTACAAATGGACTCAATGGATTTTCTTGCAAATGTATAAAAACGGTTTGGCTTACAAGAAAAAGCAGGGCGTGAATTGGTGTCCGTCTTGTCAGACGGTTTTGGCGAACGAGCAGGTTGTGGATGGTCGCTGCGACAGATGCAAGAGCGAAGTTGTTCAGAAGGAACTTGAGCAATGGTTTTGGAGAATAAGGGATTACGCGGAGAGGTTGCTGAATTACGAAGGTTTGGATTGGCCGGAAAAAACGAAAACCATGCAGGCAAATTGGATTGGGAGGAGCAAAGGGATTAATTTTATTGAAAAAGTGAAGGATATGGACATTAAATTTGAAGTTTACGATTCCGTGCCGCAGACTTTTACGGCTCAGACTTTTACTATTATTGCGCCAGAGCATCATTTGGTTCCGAAATTGGTTAAAGGGACAAAGTACGAGAAGAGCGTGATGGAATTCGTTGAGAGAATTAGGAAAAAAAAGATCGCAAATAAATTTGATATTGAGACGGACATGGAGGGAATTTTTACCGGGCGATATGTTAAAAATCCTTTTGGGATGGGAGATTTGCCGATATGGGTTGCTTCTTTCGTACTTGCTGATTATGGGACCGGGGTCGTGAACTGTAGCGCGCATGATGATAGAGACTTTGAATTTGCGAAAAAATACGGGATTCCGCTCCGAATTACTATGCTGCCAAAAGATCCTAAGGAAGCGGAGAAAGTGAAGAAGCAAGAGTATTGCTATCATCATGTTCCTGAGGGAATTATCCAACATCCTGAAGAATTTAAGGGCATGACATGGGAAAAGGCGCGTAAGCCTGTGATCGATTACATTGAGAAGAAGGGCTACGGGAAGAGAGCGGTTAATTACAAGCTCCGCGATTGGCTTATTTCCCGCCAAAGATATTGGGGAGCGCCAATCCCGATTATTTATTGCAAGAAATGCGGAGAGGTTGCAGTTCCGGAGAAGGATCTGCCGGTTGAGTTGCCTTTGGATGTTGAGTTTAAATTGCGCGGGGATGGAAAATCGCCTTTGGCTCATAGCAGGAAATTCATGAATGTTTTGTGTCCGAAGTGCGGTGGTGCGGCAAAGCGCGAGTCAGATACGATGGATACTTTTGTTTGTTCCAGTTGGTATTTTTTGAGATACCCGTCGATGGGCAGAAGCGCAAAAGCGAAGAAGGTTTGGTCGAAGGTTCCTTTTGATAAAGCGATTACTGGGAAAATGCTCCCAGTTGACATGTATATCGGCGGGCCTGAGCACGCGTGTATGCATTTATTGTATGCTCGTTTTGTGAATATGGTTTTGCATGATTTGGGTTTTATCGATTTCAAAGAGCCATTTAAGAGGCTTGTGCACCAAGGAATGATTACGAAAGACGGCGCGAAGATGAGTAAATCCAGAGGGAACGTGGTGAGTCCTGACGCTTTTATTGAGCAATATGGGAGTGATGTGTTTAGGATGTATTTGATGTTCATGGGTCCATTTGAGCAGGGCGGAGATTGGAGTGACAAGGGAATTAAAGGAATTGCGCGTTTTGTGGATAAATTCTGGGAGGCAGTTTGTGCTGCTAAAAGTGGCGCGAAGGTTTCGGACGCTGACGGATTAAAGAGGATGTTACATAAGACTATTAAGAGAGTTACTTCTGATATTGAGAGTTTTCAATTTAATACTGCGATAAGCGCATTAATGGAGTTTTTGAATGCCGCGAGTGTGACCGGCATGGACGGGCGGTCGGCTCGAGTTGTGGTGCAGTTGATCGCGCCCATTGCGCCTCATTTGGCCGAGGAATGTTTTGCTATGCTTGGCGAAAAGTCGAGCGTATTTGATTCAAAATGGCCTAAATACGATCCTCTGTTTGTTAAGGAATCGGTTGTTACTTACGCCATTCAGGTGAATGGGAAAATGCGTGGGACACTGGATATTGCAGCTGATTCCGGGAAAGAGGATGTTTTGAAGGCTGCGAAGGAAGTTCCAAATGTTGCCAAATATTTAGCAGAGGGAAAGATTGTCAAAGAGATCTTTGTTCTCGGAAAGATTGTTGGATTTGTGGTTGCCGGGTAGAGGGCTTTAGGGAACCTTACGGAAGAGCGTCGATGTCCTTCATCCAAGAGATGTCTTTTGTCGGTGGGTAGGTGTCGATCTGGTTTCTTGCTCCTGTGGAAACTGTTGTTTGAATTGTCACGGTAGGGGTTTCGATCCCGGGATAATCTTGCATTTCATCAGCCGAAGGTTCCAAGGACATTATTATTGTGACATTCGGCTGATATTGAACCGCTTTTTCCGCAAACGCTTTGTAGGGGTCTTCGTTAGGCCAGATTATAAATTTCAAGTTGGTTATTGAACTTCTTAGTGGCGATATTGGGGTGAATGGTGAATTGACCAAATCAAAATCTTCATTTTCTATGGACTTCGGCAACGTGATATCTGTTAACGAATATTCTTCGGGATGCTCGAATTCGTAACCGGCTGGGATTTCTCCATCAGCATAGCAATAGTCACTTATTTCATCGACGCATGAAAAAATATCAACAATCCCATTGTTGTCGTTATCAAGTCCCGTCATGCTCAGAAGTGAGATTATGCCGTCGGCTGTGCCATCGGCTAAAGAAATTTCCTGTCTGATTATTATCGTTTTTTCTCTTCCGTCTTCTGAGATTAAATATAATTCATCCTGCATATTGGCCAAAGTAGCTGGGTCTAAAACAGCCGGGCAAAGTTTCCCGAGATCGTCGTCACAAAACGCCGAGGCTTTGGCATTGTCAGAGTCGAGAGCCGGATTGTGCCCAAGATTTTTATCTACAGAGGGAGGAAATATAAATTCAGAGTTCTCATCAGTGCATTCGACGATATCTCCTGAGGCGTTTATGCATTCCGCTCCCAAATTATCCGGATTTGCTCCTTGGTCTAGTGAGCCATCTAACTCAGAGAGTCCGGGGTCGTAAAATCGACTGCCGTATACTCCCCTATTTATCCCATATAATTCCGAATCCAGGACTTCCACGCTGTAGTACTCTTCATAATCAATCGTTCCATTTCTAATTTTTGTAGCAAGTTTTTCCATAACAACTCTTGCATCTTCATAAAGCGCGTTTGTCAGTTCTGTTTGGCGGTCTGAATGAGAAATGTTTATGAAAATTGTTGCGCCCATTACCGCTACAAGAGCGAATATGCTTGATGCTATTAATGCTTCTATTAATGTAAATCCTTTGAGGAGGGGCTTTTTATTTCGCATAATTTGTTATTACTGAACTTAATTCGTATGTTTTTGGTATTGATCCTTTGTGCATCCATTGGACTTTGACGTTGATTTGCATTGTATCCGCGTCTGCGTCAATTTTCGAGAAAGTTATCATTCTATAGAAATCTGGGAACGGGTATGGGGACGCTTTTGTCGCGGGAATTTGGTGAGTGTAGATGTTGTTTGAGTCGACGTATAAAAGGAATTTTGAATCCGCGCTATCTGGCTGTCCTCCTTCCGGTATATCAAGAGTCACACCTGTTTTTTCTCTCAGTATGTTCTGTCCGTTAGTTTCTCTTCCCAGTATATACGACGTACTTTCTTTCACAGCCTTGGATACATTGCATTCCGAAGAGTCCTTGATCAGCCAACATTCGTCCTTGTTCGTCGGAAACAACAGCCAATTTGTGTCCCGAATATTTACAACTCCTTCAATTGCTTCGCGCGCTAAATTTTGAGCTATCAAAAACTCTTTCGATGTCGCCGTTGTACTCATGACCTGGATTGAGACGGTTACTGCGGCAAGCCCAGCGAGCACTATGCATGACAGCGCTGCGATTACTTCAATTAATGTTTCTCCTTTTTTAATCATTTTTAATTATTGAGTGATTTCGTCTAAGGAATCAAATGTTTCAGGGTTGCCGGACAAATTGAATAGCACAATAAAATTACTTCTGTCGGTATTGTCTTTGTCGTAGACTTTTATAGCCACGTATCTTCCCGTGAAAGATGCCGGAAGGATACTGAAATTTGCAGTGGTCGGTTTGTAAAACAGGGTCATGTTTGCGCCTTTTTGTGTGGTTTCGTCAAACGTGTCCAATAAATATTGGGCGTCTAATGGATACGAATCGAAAATTTCGTCCGTTGTTTCGTCGTATTTATTCTTTGTTCCGGAATTGTTCTTGTCCGCAAAAGTGGTGACTTTTTTCTTAGTAACGTCTATGTACGCTCCGTACTGATATGGGACTTCGCCATTTTGCATTGTCTTGTTTCCCAATGCGTAGCTTCTAACTTCTCTTATAATATTCGCTGAACCTTTCACCGCCGATCTGAACGCGAACTGTTCCTGTATTTTCACAAATCCAACAAGGGCTGTAATGCTTAATAACGCCACTATCCCGATTGTTACGAGCAGTTCAACTAACGTAAATCCTTTCAAAGATTTCTTTCGCATGTTTCGATTATATTATCTACTTCCCTTTACAACAAGAACGAATTCGCCTTTTGGCGAGATTTTCTCAAAATGTTCTATGGCTTTCGACAATGGCATACGCAGAACTTCCTCGTAAAACTTCGTGAGTTCGCGACAAATTGCGACATCCCTGTCTCCCAGATATTCTTTTAATTCCTGTAACGTCCTTAATATTCTGTGCGGCGACTCGAAAATCACTAATGTTCGCGGCTCTTCTTTTAAATTGTTAAGCAAAGTTTGGCGACCTTTTTTCAATGGCAGAAAGCCCAAATATAAAAATTTGTCCATTGGAAGTCCGCTCACTACGATTGCTGCGAGCAGGCTTGATGCGCCAGGGATCGGGATGATTTTCACATTTTCTTCCAAAGCTCTTCTTATCAAAGAATAGGCCGGATCGGAAATTCCCGGAGTTCCTGCGTCAGAGACCAGCGCGATGGTTTTGCCCTCTTTTAATAAATCGACGATTTTTTCCAATTTTCCATGGCTCGAATACGAGTGAAAACTTATGGTCGGCGTTTTTATTTCATATTTCTGCAGGAGTTTTTGAGTGTGGCGCGTATCTTCGGCTGCGATGTAATCAACTTCTTTTAGAGTTCTTAGTGCGCGCAGCGTGACGTCTTCGAGATTCCCGATTGGAGTTGAAACTATGTACAACATTTATTTAATTGGTTTAGGGATAGATATGTCAGGACTTTTTATGTATAAAGGCTCGACGATTTTTGATTTTTCGAGATTTTTGGTTTGAATTTTAAGTATGGCCTCGCCGAATGTCAGCTTTGGTTTTATAAATTTGAAGTTTTTCAAAGCTTCCTTTTGTTCCGGGAAAAGTTCGCCGAATATTTTTTTAATTTTTCTTTCTTTTAAAAGTTTCTGTGCTTCGGATATTTTCGAGATAATTGGTTTATCGTTTTTTTTGAATTGGATCGAAATTTCGCTCTTTCCCGCGAAGAGGACGAGGGCTGTATCGTGCGCGGGGCCGTACGCGATTCTTAAAAAATTGTACATATCGATGCTATATATTGGAATCTGTTGCAAATATGAGATCATATTTGCAACTGTTATCCCGATTCTCAAGCCTGTGAATGAGCCCGGGCCTTTAACTACAATAATTTTGTCGAGGTCTTTGAATGGGAGTCCGCCACGAAGTCCGGCGCCGCAAATTTCTGCGATGGCCGGCATCAATTTTTCCGCTTCGTCGTTTTTCGATTCCCACGATTTTTCGCGCAAAACTTTTTTACCTTCAAGAAGCGCGATTGAGGTCATGCGAGAAGCCGTGTTTATTGCGAGTGTTACCATAATTTTGTCACTTCGGTATTTGTATAATAATATTTTAAAATTTCCTTGTAACTGTAGCCGTTTTGAGCCATTCCTTTTGCTCCACAACCACTCATTCCGACTCCATGCCCGCTTTGCGCGGCGCCTTGGCAATATGAATCATCAACCGAAATTAAATACGGCGCGTTCCAATCCCATACCTCTAGGGCGCTTTTCGTCTTGCCGTCGCTTGAGCTGAAATATGGGGTTTTTATCAGTTGGCCGCCGTATGTGACCACTTCACCTTCCGTGTCTTCAACCGCTTTTACGACGTTCGGCGCGCGCGATTCATATCCGTAGCCCAAGTATTTTTGGCAGATTGCCGGGTCGTCGTTCAGATCGTAGGGCTTGCCCGGGAATTTTTCGGCGTAGTGCATGTAGAATTTCGCGTATGAGCGGGCTGCGATAGAAATTGCTTTTATTTTTTCAGTGGGCTCCGAGTTCGGTTCTTCCGCCAAGCCTTTGAGGTAATCCTCAAGTGGGAGTTCGTTGATCACCGTATATTCGCCATCGATAATTTGAAATTCAAGTGTCCCACGGAATTTATTGTCATTGTACGAGCTGTCCCACGAGGAGGTTCTGTCAAAATTTTTAATCTCCAAATATGCATCTTCTTTAGCCTTCGCTTTGTATGAGCTGCTGTTTTCGAGTGTTGCTTCCTCCCCTGCTTTGATTGTTTTGAGTTTCTCTCCTTTGCTGTTGTAGAGGTAAAATTCTTTATTGCTTGTGACTACCGGATGGTCGTAAAAACTTATTCTAACCCTTACGTTCCCGCCTTTGTCCTGTGAGAGCTCCTGATCCGTCACGTTTACGTGCTCTGCATCGTAAGCGTAAACTTCGCTTTTGTCGGCTTCAGAGGGCTGCACCGAAACAATATCGTAATGGATCGAAATTCTTTTTTGCACAAAACGTTTCCCATTGATTTTCGGGATGATCACAAACGGTCGGTCGGTTTTGAGGGTTGCATTTTTGCTAACTTTGATTACCACGTCTATTTCTATCGTCTCTCCCGGCTTCACTTGTTTTTTCGTGAAAGATTTATTTGTGACCGTTATATCGTTGTCTTTTATGTAACCAAGTGTAATGTTTTTTGTATCCCAAGTTTCGGATCCTATATTTTGAATTCTTGCCCACAGCGTGTAGGTCGCTCCTTTTTCAAATTGATTCAGCGTGGTCTGTCTAATCAAATCTCCTGCGTATCCAGTTTTACTTATCAGTGTTGAGTATTTGATATCATCACCATTTAGTTCGCCGCCTCCTTTCAAGATCACGTGGAGCTGTTCCGAATATGCGCCATATTCTCCCGGGGCTTCATAAACAACTTTAAACGTGCCGGTCTCCCCTTTTGCAACTTTCCCCTCTTGCAAAAAACCTACAGGCTTATTACCTATTCTCAAATAAGCTTTGTTTTTGCCAATCCTGGTCCAAGTGATATTCCCTGTGTTTTTCAGTTTGACCAATCCTTCAAATTTTTCTCCTTTTTGCATTGTTGAAGGCAGCTTGTCGTATGATATCAGGTCGTAGGTGTATATCGGCATGTTGACTTTCACCGGAAGAACTTTGTAGTCGCTCAGTTTTTTTCCTTCATTTACGACGAGTGTTAAATCGAGAAATACCAAATTACTTTTGGTCTTTGATTTAATTTTAAATGTGAATGTTCCTGTTTTCCCCGGAGCCACACTTTTTTCTTTCATCATCGCCAGCTTCACTCCACTTCTTTCCGGAAACTCCACAATTTGCTCATTGTCGAGATTTTTGTTCACAACCAGAAACGTTTCACTGTTCCAGGTTTTCTTGCCGATGTTTTCAAATTTGATGGTGACTGTTTTCGTTTCCTGAGGTTCCATTTCGAGATAGTATGTGCTCGATTTATCTATAAAATCATAGTCTTTGACAAATTTGGGCTTGTCTTCGTCATTGATGCTTTTTGCCATACTTGCGATCATCGGGATGATGTCATAGAGATTATTGCCCGGGCACGTGGTGTCCATGATGTCGCGATGCCCCATCACATTTGCGCGAATGCTCCCTCTGAATGTTCCATATCCTTCCGGATTGATGTTGTGAATTTTTGATTTAATTGAAATCAGTTTCGCGAGCGAGTTTATTGCCGCTTGCGGGACTTCCTCTCCGTTTTCATCGTAGCTGCCAAGAATTGCGATTCCTATGGATCCGATGTTTCCCGGGCCGGCGTGGCCTCCGACTACGCCTTCGCCTCCATATCTGCCTTCGTACACGCGACCTTGTTGATCAATGATGTAGTTGTATCCGATATCGCCCCATCCTCTTGTAAATGAGTGATAATGATAAATGTCTCTTATTGCTTGTTTTGGGTTGTCCAAATTGCTTGTTGTTTCCGTGTGGTGAATTATAAATTTTGTAACTTGTTCCGGATATTCCGGCGGCCATTTGAATGCGCGACCAAGCGAGTCGTGAGTGACAGTTCGCGAAATTTCTAATTCATCAGCGTAGGTTTCAGCGAAGTTTTCGTCCAATTCTATGAGATCCGGTTCCGAATCGTTGTTTTCCAAAAACAAATAGCTTTCATCCGCCCCCCACTCCTCTCGCGAGATGATGTCTTTTTCGGATTCGAAATATGAGGCTGCGAACGCGGTTTGCGTTGGCGACGCTAGTAGCGCGGTTTGTGTCGCCAGCGCGGTTAACGCAAAAACTGATATGAGGAGTGATTTCAGGGGTGATTTTGGGAGGAATCTGTTCATTTCTTTTTTATTATTGAGGGGACGGGCGGACTCTTTAGGGATTCTCCGGTCGATTATACAAAATCCCGGAAAAAGTCGCCAGTAGGACTAGGTTTTCCCGGGGAAAATTTTACAGGTTAGAGTTTACAGGTTGGCACATTTCCCCGGGGAAAATGTGCTGGATTTCCCCGGGGAAAGTTTTACAGGTTGGAATTTACAGGTTGAACCATTTCCCCGGGGAAAAGCGCCGAGCTTCCCCACGAAAATTCGTAATTTGCCCCAAAAACGATTTTCGGCCCTTGTTTTTTCTGCGTTTTTATGCTACTATATTAGTGTTAGATGATGATTTTTTGACTTCGGTTAGATTCTCATCGTCTGGCATCGGTTCTCTTCTCTTTTCCTTCGGGATTTGAGAGGAAAGCCCCTCCGGTATTCTCTCGATCACTTCGGTGGTCTGGAAAGTACCACAGAAAACAGGTCCAAAATGTCATTTATCTTGACATTCGGGCCTGTTTTCATTTACAGTCCAGCCTTGCGGGGGCAGGATCCCATTGCACAAGCTTTTATTTGATATTTGATCGCCATAACAATTTATGCAGGAATCGTTTAACTTGAAGTATCGCAAGTCGAACTTCTCTGATCGCGTACTCATTGAGAAAGAAGGGGAAATCATTATTTATGACAAGGGTTTTCGTTTGAAAGGAAAAGGAGCCGGAGATAAGGGTGAGTTCATCAATTACTCTGATATCAAAGAGTTTTTTTACAAAAGCGACAGACTCTTTTTTATAACTTTTGCGAAGTCCAAATATACTTTGAGCAATGCAGGGACAGCTTTTGAGGAATTTTTAAGAGCGATTTATAAAATGAGAAATGAGTACTTGGTCGACGCCTTGTTCATGAAGCAAGGGAAACTCAAATCCGAGTTTGATGGAAGTTTTGAACGATTCAGCAAGTTCAGTAAGCCGATCAACAAAGGAAAGGCGAAGCTGCGGTTGTATGAAGGGAGTTTAGTTGTTGTTCCCGAAATTCAAGACGTGTTTGGGCTTAATTTTAATTTCGTGAATTTTCACGAGTTTGATGAGGACGAATACAATTTGAAGATCACAATGGATGACGGAAGTTTTGTTGTTTTTGCACAGCTTTCGAATGACTTCGAACTTTTTCAGGAAACTGTTGATAGCCTTCTTGGCGGATTGTATGAAACAATTGTGAACGATGATTTGAAAGAGGTTTTTTACGGATTTGACGCCGGTACGCTTTTGAAATTTGCGTTTAAAGTAAGAGGGGGGAAATCGATCAGTTTAAAAGAGGTCCAAAAAATTGATAAAGATTTGGCCGGTAAACTTCTTGAAGTTTTCTTTGATGATGAAATCGCGAAGAAGAAGTTTGAATTGTTTGAAGACATGACAGACGAATATGCCCGATTTTTTGGGATAGCGCGCGATCCTATCACTAGAGATGGGTTCATTAGGTGGGTTATGTACGCGATCCCCGAGAACAATGTTGTTACTTTCACTATTTTGCCGAAGCTTTATCCGAATTTGAGAGAGAATGAAAAACCGGAAAATAATCAGCCGGTTCTCCATGACACATATTTTTTCAAAATAATAATGGAAAAGGGGTTCCCTTCCGATAAAGTTGGCGATAAGGTTTTGGAAATTGAGCAGACGTTGGTTAATTTACATTTTGCGAAGGATCCTTGTTATAAGGACAAAAGAGAACTTAAAAATTCTCCTTATAAATACGCGATTCGCAAGCTTCCTTATTTGAGGATTTTGAGAAAATCTTTTTCCGGCAGGGCCGCAGCTTCGGACGCTACGGAGTGGACTAAACAAGCAAAAGAAATTATGGAAAGGTCTAGACTTTTATAATTTAACCATTTTAAAAATGTCAGTACATTTTAGTGATGAGAACTTCGATGAGGAAGTGCTAAGGGCTGAAAAGCCAGTGATTGTTGATTTTTACGCTGAATGGTGCGGGCCGTGCAAAATGATGGGACCTGTGATTGACGAATTGGCTGAGGAGATGAAAGACACGTGGGTTATTGGCAAAATAAATGTTGATGAATCGCCGAATACGGCGGGCAAATATGGAGTTCAAAGTATACCGACTGTTATTTTCTTCAATAAGGGCGAAGAAGTTGGGCGCAGTATCGGATTTCAGAGCAAAGAGGCACTGAAGGCGAAGATGATTGGGGAACCTCTGAAAAACGCGTAATGCTGTGTCGATTTCGGAGCTTCCTTGTCGCCGTACAGGTTCGTACGGCTCCTGCGTAACCTCCTCATCTCCTTGCATTCCATCGTTTTTCAGAGGTTCCTTAGGTGAGTACGCAGGTTCTCACTAGGCTTTTTTTGCCGCTGAAAGAGCCAGGCGGTCGACTTTAAGATTATGTTTGTCTTCGTGGTGAGCCTTTACCCAATCCCATTTAATATTAAGCCAAGCTGAAAGCTTTTCAATTTCAGCCCAAAGATCTTGGTTCTTTTTCTTTTTCCAGCCTGAGTTGAGCGTTTGGACAATGAGGTTTGAGTCTATAAAGAATTGGATTTGGATGTTTTGGATTTGGTCACGCCCATATTTTTTGTGGAGATATTTTAGAGCTTCAATGACGGCCATCATTTCCATCCGGTTGTTTGTCGTATCTTTTGTGTGGCCGGAGAGGGCGATTTCTTTTCCGTCGCCGGTTCCACCGCTTTCTGTGATGATTGCCGCCCAGCCTCCGGGACCAGGATTCCCGAGACAACTGCCGTCTGTATATATTTTTACTGTTTTGCTTTCAGCCATTTTGGTATGATTCGTGCCAGTGATTTGTGTCGGCTTAGAATTTACCATAAGACAATATCCGAAGCGAAATGAAAATCCAAGTTATACAAGTCGGGAAAAATAAGGATCGTTATATCGAGGAAGGCGTGAAAGAATTTTCGAAGCGCTTGCAACAGTTTTGCAATATAGAAATAAGCACTTTGCAAGGAGCCGATGTCGGCGTGAATATGCCGCGTGAAAAAATTGTGGCTGACGAGAGCATGAGGGTGGCTCGCATGATACCGCGTGACGCTTTTGTTGTTGTTTTGGATGAGAAGGGAAAGGAGCTAAATTCAGTTGAGTTTTCTGGAATTCTTGAGAAGGCCAAAGATATGGGGCAAACTTTGGTTTTCGTTATTGGCGGGGCCTTTGGGCTTTCTTCCAACTTGAAGGGAAGCGCGAATTTATTACTTTCCATGTCGAAAATGACTTTCACTCACCAAATGATTAGGCCTTTTTTGCTTGAACAAATTTATCGCGGATTTTGTATTTTGGGAGGCAAAGAGTATCATTATTGAAGTTTAAGATAAATAATTTGTTATGAAAAAATCATCGATATTGATCGGATTTATAGCCGCCATAGTTGCTCTTATTTATTTTAGTCCGCAAGAGCTTATGCAGGTGTCCATACAGACGGCTTTGGAGGAAACCGAGTCCGCCAAGGATAGCGACATTGAGATTCCGCCCACTTTGCCTGAAGAGGGGGCCGTGGTTGAGCCTGAGGAGGAATTGCCGCCTGCGGCGGCTACCGACGAAACAAAATTTCTCTTCAAGTCCTACATGATTCAAGCGAAGTTTTTTGAGAGGGCTTTTAAGTTTGCTAAAGAGTCCGGGGATTTCGAGGGTGCGTTGGATGACAAAGCTTACGCCGGAATACTCCCCCATCATTTAATACATTCGGATTTTATCGCCGGTTATTTTGCCAAGTTGGCGGCAACGCAAGACATAAGTACATTTATTGTGATTGGGCCCAATCATTTTGATCGTGGGGAAGAGTCGATTGCCGTTTCAAAATACGGTTATTCCACGCCTTATGGTGAATTGGAGGTCAATTCCGATATTGTGAACGCTTTATTGGATGGGGATTATGCCGGATGGGATGCAGGCGCGTTTGACGAGGAGCATTCGATCAGTTCGCTTGTTCCTTATATTAAGCGAAATTTCCCGAATGCGAAAATTGTCCCGATCACATTGAAGTACAGAAATTTGGATGAAAATTTGGACGAGTTGGTTGCGGATTTGACGGAGCTATTGG
The DNA here is from genome assembly GCA_041648305.1 of Candidatus Altimarinota bacterium. Classification (GTDB taxonomy): domain Bacteria; phylum Patescibacteriota; class Gracilibacteria; order UBA1369; family LOWO2-01-FULL-3; genus JABILX01. The sequence continues at coordinate 58,383 of JBAZPI010000002.1, forward strand.
GACCGAATGATTTTGTTTTGGGCAGCATCGATTTTTCGCATTATATGTGGCAGAACGTTGCTGATTTTCACGATGAACTTTCGCGGACGGTAATTGAGACTTTTGATTTTGATCAAATTGATGAATTGGAAATTGATTCAAGGCCGTCTTTGTATACGGTCATGAGATACGCTGAAAGTATTGGCGCGGAGAAAGCTGAAATTGTCGCCCATACAAATAGCGCTGATAAAGTTGGCGGGAAAGATTGGATCGATAAGACTACAAGTCATTTTTATATTGCGTTTGAGGAAGGAGATCCTTCCGATGAAAGGGCTGTCACCGTTATGGCTCTTGGCGATATTATGATGGGAAGATATGTGAGAACGTTGATGGAAATGGAGAATAACAATGAGAGATCTTTTGAGCTGATCAGGGGGGATGAGGACAGGTTTTTTTATGGGGCTGATGTGTTTTTTGGAAATTTGGAGGGACCGATTCAGGGAGCGGGATTTCCCAGTAGAACGTCTCTGATTTTTGGCTTTCACGAGGATACTGCGCCACTTCTTTCCAAGTTTGGGTTTGATGTATTTTCGATAGCCAACAATCATATTTTGAACCAAGGATGGGATGGGTTTGATTCAACTGTGCAAAATTTGCAGAGTGCCGGAGTTTCAGCATGCGGCCATCCTACCGAGGTAGTTCCGGGTGCCGTTGTGTATAAAACTTTTGGTGATAAAGAGATTGCGTTTATATGCTTCGATGATGTCGGGCATAGATTGGATATGGATTCTGCAGTTTCGTTGGTTGATGATGTTGATGATGATGTTGATTTTACGATTGTTTCGATCCATTGGGGGTTTGAATATGTGCATACACCGAACAATTACAGGCAGGTTGACCCAGCCCATAGATTTGTCGATGCCGGGGCAGATGTGATAATTGGGCATCATCCTCATGTCGTGCAGACTTTTGAAATTTATAATGGGGTACCCATTTTCTATTCGCTCGGTAATTTTATATTTGATCAATATTGGTCGTATGATACGCAGGAACAATTGGGGGTAGGAATTGTTTTGGGCGATGAAACGACGAAATTTTATTTATTTCCCATGCATAGTGACCAAAGCAGGCCTTATTTAATGAATAAAGAGGAGAAAGAGCATTTCTATGATCGATTTATTAGTTGGGGCGGATATGATGAGGCCATGCAGGCTCAGATAAGGAGTAGCGTGGTTGAGATTCAGAGATAAATGTGGTACAATATAATATGATTAAAATTCAATTTTGCGGAGCTGCGAAGGAGGTTACCGGATCAAAGCACCTCATTGAATTTAAGGGGAAGAAGATTCTTCTGGATTGTGGGATGTTCCAAGGAAAACGTAAGGAAGCCGCAGAGAAGAATTCAAAATTCCCTTTTGATCCAAAGAAGGTTGATGCCGTTATCCTTTCGCATGCGCACATCGACCATAGTGGGAGTTTGCCCATGTTGGTGAAGCAGGGCTTTAACGGCCCGATTTATTCGACTTTTGCTACCAGAGATTTGTGTAATTACATGTTGATGGACAGCGCTTATATCCAAGAACGTGAAGCCGAGTATTTGTTAAAGGAGAAAAAAGAAGTGGTCGATCATTTGTATAATGCCGATGATGCTGAGAAAGCTTTGGAATTGTTTCACGGCGTTGGATATGAACACAGTTTCGTTGTCGATGAAGGAATCATCGCTTGTTTTTACGATGCGGGACATATTTTGGGATCGGCTTTAATTCATTTGATGTTTTATGATAAAGATACGAAAGAACGCTTGTCTCTCGCATTTACGGGCGACTTGGGACGCAAGGGACTGCCTATTTTACGGGATCCGCAAATTATTCAGAAAACAGATGTTCTAATTTGCGAGTCTACATATGGAGACCGACTTCACGATGCTATGCAGACTATTTCCGGGGAGTTCGCCGGTATCGTAAATGATGTTTGTAAAAAGGGTGGAAAATTAATTATTCCGGCATTCTCACTAGAACGAACTCAGGAGATTGTATATCACTTAAATATTCTTACAAAGGATGGGAAAATCCCCGAAATTCCTATTTATGTTGATAGCCCTCTGTCCGGTAACGTAACGGAAGTTTTCAGAGGACACCCAGAATGTTTTGACAAAGATGTTTACAAAGAATTTTTGGAAAATGGTGACAATCCGTTTGGTTTTGGCATGTTAAAATACACGCGCAGCGTGGCGGAATCCAAAGCTTTGAATGATAAACCGGGTCCGATGATAATAATTTCCGCATCCGGGATGTGCGAACATGGACGAATTCTTCATCACCTTAAAAATGGCATCGAAGATCATAGAAACGCAATATTGATTGTTGGATATCAGGGAGAAAATACTTTGGGTCGAAAACTTCAGGACGGAGAGAGCCCTGTAAAGATTTTCGGGGATTCTTACAACGTTAAGGCGAAAGTTCACACTATAGACGCTTTTTCGGCGCACGCTGATAGGAGCGATCTGCTTGATTACATCCATAGAGTTAAGGGCGTGAAGAAGCTCTTTTTAGTACACGGGGAAGAGGCAGGGCAGAAAAAATTCAAAGAAGCCCTGGAAGAAAACGGGTATGAGGCATACATTCCTTCTCGTGATGAGGTTGTTGAGATTTAAGTAGTGGAGGATTAGTAATCCATCATTTCTTCAACCGGTGGTTTCATCCATTTCGAATTTTCTTCGTTTTCTTGGTCTTTAATCCACATCCAATCGTCTGGAGTATTCGCTTTCTTTTCTGAGACATCCCCGTAATACCAGCCCTGTGATAAATCCTCTTCCGTGATCTCTACATGTACCATCGCAGGAGCGTATTTCGCTTGGAGTTCATTTACTTCTTCCTCTGGGGGAGTTGTTTGGTCCTCTGCGGTTCCACATCCAAATGCCAAGAGCGATAGTGCTAAAATAGCGAGTATAGAGATTGTAGAGATTGTTTTTTTCATAAAATTTGGTTAGTGAATTGTAGTGGATTGATTGCCGTCGAATCTTAGCATTTTTTATAGAATTTTGCTATATTTGAAGCCTCATTCTCTTACGCTTTAAAGGAATTTGGCATGAAAAAACTTGGGAAAGTTGTGGTGGCAATGTCCGGTGGCGTTGATTCTTCTATGGCCGCTATGTTGCTGAAAAAGCAAGGGTACGACGTTGTCGGCGTTACTTTGAAACTCGTTGATGGGAGCAGATGTTGTGACATTGAAGCCGTCGGGCATGCGAAGGAGGTTTGCAGAAAATTTGGGATCCCCCACTATGTTTTTGACGTTTCAAAGGAGTTTAATAAAATTGTGATTGGGTATTTTATGAGCGAATTGGTCAAAAATCGGACTCCGAATCCATGTGTGATTTGCAATCGTTTTTTGAAGTTCGATCAGTTGTTTAAAATTGCTAAGAAGCTGGGCGTGGCAAAAGTTGCTACCGGACATTATGCTCAAATTTGCAAATCGAGGGACGATGCGTTCGAACTAAAGAAAGGGCTCGACCGCAAGAAGGACCAATCTTATTATTTAAGTTTTCTGAAGCAGAGTTGGCTTAAAAAAATTCTATTCCCAATCGGTCGTTACGATAAGGCTGAGGTTTATAAATTGGCTAAAAAAGAGGGGCTTGATTTTTTGGTTTCTAAAAAACAAAGTCAGGATTTGTGTTTTGTCGCGAAGCGTTTGAAGGGTAAGTCTGGTGAAATTGTCGACACCGGCGGGAAAGTTTTGGGGAGCCACGATGGAATCCATCATTATACAATCGGACAAAGGAAGGGGTTGTTGGTACCCGGCGGGCCTTATTTCGTTGTTGGATTTGACTGCAAAAAAAATCGCGTGATCGTTAGTGGGGATAGCAATGATCCGATGTTGTTTCAGAAAGTTGTTAAATTAAAAAATGTTAATTTTATTTCCGGTAGGCCTAAGCGAGAGACGAGGGTGATGGCCAAAATTCGATATCAGCAGCCCCTAGCTAGCGCAATTTTGAAGATTTCCGGGCGGACTGTGGGGCGGGGCGCTGGGCGGGGCGCGATTTTGGAGTTCAAGACCCCGCAAAGGGCTGTAACCAAAGGACAAATTGCTGTATTTTACGTGGGCGAAAAATGCCTTGGAGGTGGAATAATTAAATAATTATGGACGATTATGGATGATTTGGTTCGAAAAATTAATGAGCTTAAAAAAGAGCGTGGCGCTGTAATTTTGGCGCACAATTATCAAAGGCCTGAAGTCCAGGATGTCGCTGATTTTGTCGGAGATTCGCTCGAATTGAGTCGGGAAGCGACCAAAATCGATGCTAAAGTTATAGTTTTTTGTGGAGTTTTTTTCATGGCGGAAACCGCCAAGCTTTTGTCGCCTGACAAGATCGTTTTGATACCTGATCCGGAGGCGAAATGCGCTATGGCAGAGATGATTGATGTCGAAGGACTACGAGAGTTGAAGTCGAAACATCCGAAGGCGAAGGTGGTGTGTTATGTTAATTCCACCGCGGATATTAAAGCTGAGTGTGATGCTTGCTGCACCTCTTCGAATGCTGTTTCTGTGGTCGCCGGTATTGATGCGGAAGAGATTATTTTCGTGCCTGATAAATATCTGGCGGCTTATGTTGAAAGGCAGTTAAAAAAGAGCGGTGTGCGTCGAAAAATCATTCCTTGGAATGGGTTTTGTCCCACTCATGTGAAGATAATTCCGAATTATTTACGGGATTTAAAGAAGAAATATCCTTCCGCTCTTATTATCACCCATCCGGAATGTACTCCTGACACAAATCGTGAAGCTGATGCTGTTTTATCGACGTCCGGGATGGTGAAATTTGTAAAAGAGACTGATGCGGATACTGTTATTGTAGGGACCGAGACCGGCATTATTCATAAATTCAAAAAAGAAGCTCCTAATAAAATGTTTATTCCCGCCACCGAGCTTGCTGTCTGCCCGAACATGAAGATGATTACTTTGGAGAAAGTCTATGAGTCCTTGAGGGACATGAAATATGAGGTCAAAGTCGACGAGAAGATCGCCAAAAAAGCTTTAAAGGCGATTGATGAGATGATGAAATACCCTTCTAGTGGTGAGCCGTAGTCGCGATCTTTAGGAATATGAGCGTCAAGAATGAAAAAACTAGCGCTTGGATGAAGCCTACGAAGATTTCGAGGCCGTAGAACGGCATTGGGGCTATGTACGGCACCAGGAACGTCATAACAAGCAAAAGAACTTCACCAGCGAAGATGTTGCCGAAGAGACGGAAGGTGAACGAAATCATTTTTGAGAACTCTGACATCAATTCGAGAATTCCCACGAAACTTCCAATTGGATTTTTAAACGGGTTTTTGAAGAATTTTCCTCCATATCCCTTTAATCCAAGTAGCGCGAAACCGAAAATCTGGCATGCGATGACAGATATGGCTGCGAGGGCGAATGTCATGTTCACGTCCGCGTAAGTTGAGCGTAAAATTGGCACCAAAACTTCGTGACCTTCGTGCGTTTCCCATATCCCTATGCTCCCGAAGCCCGGTAGCAGACCTGACCAGTTTGAAATTATCACGTAAAAGAAAATTGTTGTTACTAACGGGAAAAATTTTCGCGTTTTCTTTTCATCTCCTACAACACCGACAAAAAAGCTGAACATTCCACCTATAAGAGATTCGACGAGATTTTGGAATCCTCCCGGTACGAGAGCATATTTCTTCCTGTTAAGCACGACTCCGACAATCAGGAGTACAAGTACTGTCAATAACGAAGCTATAAGAGTGTTTCGGACTTGAAAGCTTCCGATGTGAAATATTGTTTCCGATGCTAATGTAGGTGGTATAAAGTCTGCCATATTATTTGCCTTTTGGCGGGACGCCTTGGGCGATTATATCTTTAGTTTTGACGTAAACGATTGTTAGTGATGATGTGATTGCAAGGAAGAATCCTATAAGTACGAATATTGGGAAACTATCCAAGTATTTATCTAGCAGCACTCCCCCGATCCCGAAGACCAATATTGGCGTGATGATCATGTATCCGAGGCTCACAGCCAGGCTGTATGCTGACCAGACTTTTTCGTCTTTTTGGGCCGATGGCCCAGGCTTTGATTTTGTCATTGCTATTTGTCAAAATTATTTATCAAATGATACTTTGCTGCCTCCTCTGTTTCGTTTTTTAGCTATTTTAATTCGCGATAATGCGCGTTCCATTTGAGCTACGGCTTCTGCGTAGCCTTCTTCGTCGACACGTTCTTTTGACATTAATTCTTTCGCTTTTTTGATGGCTTCTTCCGCGCGTTTTTCGTCTATTTCCTCCGCTCTTTCGGCTGAGTCAGTTAGAATCGTGATAGTTTTGCCATCGACTTCCACAACTCCTCTCGTTACTGAAAAATATGTTTCTTTGCCGTCAATTTTTATCTTTAATTCCCCTGGTTTCATTGCCGCGAGAAGAGGAATGTGATTTGGCAAAATTGTTATTTCTCCTTCTACTGTTGGCAGCGAGACACCTTCAACTGTAGCGTCATAAAGAACTTTGTCCGGTGTAACTATTTTTAGGTCGATTGTCTTTTTCATATTACTTTTTAGCGTGTTCTGTTTTACTAACTTCATCGATCGTTCCTTTCATGTAGAATTCGTTCTCATCCACGTTGTCCCATTTGCCATCGAGAATTTCTTTGAACCCTCGGACTGTCTCCTTCAATGATACATATTTACCTTCACGGCCCGTGAATGTTTCAGCGACGAAGAATGGTTGAGAAAGGAATTTTTGTACTTTTCTTGCTCTTCTAACCGTTAGTTTATCTTCTTCCGACAATTCTTCCATGCCTAGAATTGCGATAATGTCTTGCAAGTCTTTGTATCTCTGAAGCATTTTTTGCACGCCGCGTGTTGTATTGTAGTGGTCTTCTCCAACGATATTCGGATCGAGAATTGTTGACGTAGAATCGAGAGGATCAACGGCCGGGTAAATACCGAGCTCAGTCAACGCGCGTGAAAGTACTACCGTTGAATCCAAGTGTCCGAATGTTGTTGCCGGCGCGGGATCGGTCAAGTCGTCTGCCGGCACGTATACCGCCTGCATTGATGTGATTGATCCTTTCTTTGTTGATGTAATTCTTTCTTGGAGAGTACCCATTTCTGTCGCGAGATTTGGCTGGTAACCTACTGCTGATGGAATACGTCCCAGAAGCGCTGATACTTCAGAACCTGCTTGTGAGAATCGGAAGATATTATCAATGAAGAGAAGCACGTCTTGTCCTTCTTCGTCACGGAAATATTCAGCCATTGTAACTCCGGTAAGTCCAACACGGAGACGAACTCCGGGCGGTTCATTCATCTGCCCAAACACTAGAGCTGTTTTTTCCAGTACTCCGGATTCCTTCATCTCGTAATAAAGATCGTTACCTTCACGTGAACGTTCACCTACTCCGGCGAATACCGAGTAACCTCCGTGCTCTTGCGCGATGTTTCGGATAAGTTCCATTATAATAACCGTTTTTCCAACTCCGGCTCCTCCAAATAGACCTACTTTTCCGCCTTTGATAATCGGACAGATAAGATCGATAACTTTTATACCCGTTTCCAAAATTTCAATTTCGGTTGATTGATCTTCAAATTTTGGTGGGGGTCTGTGAATCGGGTAAGTTTTTTTCGCTTTTGCCGCCGGTTTGTCGTCGAGAGGAGTTCCCAGCGCGTCGACCATGCGTCCCAATGTTTCAGGACCAACCGGCACTGAAATTGGAGCTTTGGTGTTCTCAACATCTTGGTTTCTTTTGAGTCCGTCGGTCGAACCCATCGCTACAGTTCTCACTTCGTTCCCTCCCATGTGCTGCTGGGTCTCGAGAACCAAAGTTTCATCTCCAATTTTCACTTTGAGAGCGTCGTAAATATTCGGGAGAGCTTCTCCTTCGAAGTTACAATCGACCACCGCTCCTATGATTTGTGTAATTTTTCCAGCCATATTAATTTAGGTTATTGAATTACGGCACAACTTGAGGATATTTCAGCGATTTCCGCTGTAATAGATGCCTGTCGTGCTTGGTTATATGTTAGAACTAGGTCTAATAGTAAATCGTCCGCCGCTTTAGTTGCGTTTTGCATTGCGACCATTCTGGCGCTGTGTTCTGACGCTGTCGCTTCCAATACTCCCTGATATAATTGCATTTCCGTTAGTTGGGGAACAATGTTGTCGATAATGTATTTTGGCGACGGTTCGAGCTTGTAGTCGAAGTCTTTTTCTACCGGTTTCGCGACTTTAGTGAATTTTGAGCCCAGTTCTTCCAACATTTCTTCAAATACTTCTATTGAAAACGGCAAAAGAGTTTTCGCAACCGGTCTTTGTATCAACGTTGACTCAAAATCAGGATAAATCATTACAACTTTATCATATTTACCGGCCCCGAATCCTCTTAATGCTTCTTTGCTGATTGGAAAAATATCTGCGAACTTTGGGTTGGCGGAATATGATGGATAAACAAATCCAACTTTTTTTCCGATTCTGTGTAAGAATTCGGCTCCTTTTTTGCCCGAAGTTAAGTAGTGGAGAGTGGCTTTGGGATGCTCTTTTTCTAATTTTTCAATTGTTTGATGGAGACGTTTGAATAAGTTTGTATTTAGGCCTCCGCAAAGTCCCTTGTCCGTTGTGATAGCAATCAAAAGGACATTAGCCACTTCTCTTTTCTGGAAATATTCATGAAGATTCTGATGTTTTTTTGAAAGTTTGGAAAGGATCTGTAATGAAAGATAGCCGTATGCTCTCAAATTCACGGCGTTATCGACCGCTTTTTTCATTTTTGAAGTTGCAACCAGCTCCATCGCTTTCGTGATCTGACGAGTCGAGCGAATGGATTTAATCTTCCTTTTGATGTCTTTTACTGATCCTGCCATTTTATTTCTTTATTAAATGCAACGAGGGCTTTTTTAATTTTTTCTTCCAGTTCCGGCGGTAATTCTTTCTTTTCTTTAATTTCTTTAAATATGTCTGAATGTTTTGCTTCCATGTACGTGTATAGCTTTTCTTCGTATTCTTTAACTTTTGTTAAAGGAACATTTTCCAGATATTCGTTGATGCCTGCGTAAAGAATTACTACTTGTTTTTCTACCGGCACAGCCGCGTATTGTAGCTGTTTCAAAATTTCTGTTAAACGATCTCCCTTGTTGAGTGTTCTTCTGGTAGATTCGTCGAGATCGGAGCCGAATTGTGCGAAAACGGCCAATTCACGGTATTGAGCGAGCTCAAGCTTTAGCTTGCCCGCTACTTTCTTCATCGCTTTAATTTGAGCTTTTGATCCTACGCGTGATACTGAGATACCAACGTTGAGAGCCGGACGGATGCCTTTGTAGAAGAGATCTGATTCCAAGAAGATCTGTCCGTCTGTGATTGAAATAACGTTTGTTGGAATGTATGCAGAGATGTCGCCCGCCTGAGTTTCTATGATTGGGAGGGCTGTTAGAGATCCTCCGCCATATTTTTTATCAAGTTTGCAAGCGCGCTCTAATAATCGTGAATGTAAATAGAATACGTCACCCGGATACGCTTCACGTCCCGGTGGTCTTCTCAAGAGAAGCGATACTTCGCGGTATGCCCAAGCATGTTTGGAAAGATCATCGTAAACCACCAAAACATCCTTTCCTTGATCTAAAAAGTATTCACCCATGGCGCATCCCGCGAATGGCGCGATGTATGAAAGTGTCGCTGGATCACTTGAGCTTGTCTTAACAACCACTGTGTAGTCCATTGCTCCGTGTTTTTCCAATTCCGCTACGATTTTTGCAACTTTTGATTCTTTTTGTCCGATCGCAACATAGATGCAGATCATGTCTTCCCCCTTTTGGTTGATGATTGTGTCGATTGCTATGGCAGTTTTTCCTGTTTGTCTGTCTCCGATGATAAGTTCGCGTTGGCCTCTTCCGATTGGGATCATCGCATCGATAGCTTTTATTCCTGTTTGAACCGGAGTATCGACTGATTTTCTTTTAATAACGCGTGGCGCGATTTTTTCTACCGGGTAGAATTTGTTAGTTTTAATTGGGCCTTTCCCATCCTCCGGATTTCCGAGTGGGTCAACTACACGTCCGATAATCGCTTCACCGGTTGGGACTGAAAGAATTTTCCCGGTGGTTTTCACTTCATCTCCTTCTTTGATTCCCGAATCTTCACCCAAAATCGCTATACCAACCGTGTCCTGTTCGAGATTGAGTGCTACGCCGATTTGGCCGCTTGCGAACTCCACCATTTCTTGGTAGGCCACATCGCCGAGTCCGGAAACACGAGCGATACGATCACCAACTTCCAGAACGCGGCCAACTTTTTCAATTTTGGCAGCTGCTTGGAATTTATCAATCTGTGCCTTTAAGGAGTCTAAAATTTGGTCTTTAACTTCTGCCATAATTATGTTGATTAATTATTTGAGTTTGTAAGGTTAAATTTAAGCATTTCCAAACTACCCTTCAGAGTGCTGTCTATTACGTAGTCTTCGAATTCCAGTTTGATTCCTCCTAATATATTTTCGTCGACCGCTACTGACAGAATGATTTCTTTTTTCAACGCTTCTCCCAAAGCTTTTATAAGTCGGAGCTTTTCTTCGTCTGTCGGGCGGTGCGGCAAGGTCGCTTTTACTTCCAATTGACCTTTTTCTTTCATCCACACTTTCTTGAACGCTTCCGGTAATTGTTTAATTAATTTTCCTTGTTTTTTTCTCACCAAAATCTTCAGCAAATTCTGAATTTTTCTATTTATTTCCTTCGTGTCTTTTTCGTCTTTTAAGACTTCAACCAACGCTTCCGCGTATTTTCTGATCGAGACTTTCATTCTGTTTGCGCTGTTACAATTTTGCTGACGACAATTCGTCCTTAATGGCTTCCTCAAGACGTTTTTGATCGTCTTTTTTGAACTCTTTTCTAAGAATTTTTTCACTGCTTGCGATGATGAGCGCGGCAACTTCCGCTTTAACTTCTTGTGTTAATTGTTTCTTTTCTTCTTGAAGTTGGGCTCTGTACCTTTCAGCAAGGCTTGAAATCTCTTTCTTGGCATTCATTAGGATTTTTTGCTTTTCTTCTTCAGCTTCTTTTTTCGCCTTTTCGATAGCTTCCATAGCTTTTTTGGAAGCGTCGGAAATGATTTTCTCTTTTTCTTCTTCAATCTTCGTTAACCTTTCTTCAATTTTCTTTGTGTCTTCCACATTCTGTTCAATCATCTTTTTTCTTTTATCCAAAAGCTTCAAAATCGGTTTGTATACCAATTTCGTAAGGATAACGAGGAGAATCAGGAAGTTGACTGCCTGCGCTATCAGCAATTTCAGGTCTATACCTAGTTTATCTATTAGGTCCATTGGGAAATTGGATTAGGTTTTTTATGTAGTTGCGCAATTAGATCAGCTCCGTCTAAAGCCGGACTGATCTCTTGCGCTGCTACACGAATTTGATGATAAGAGCGACGACTAAAGCGTAGATAGCGATGGCTTCACAGAACGCGATAGCCAAGATCATAGCTGTCTGGATTAACGGAGCAGCTTCAGGATTTCTTCCGATTGCTTCCATTGCTTTTGATGCGAGCATACCAATAGCAAGCGCCGGCATAGATGCGCCGATTGCGATTGTTATTGCAACAGATAGATTATTATCCATTTTTGTTTGGATTAAAGGATATTTAATTGCCCTGAAAAGGTCGGCAAGTACAATAGCTAATTATTTCTAAAAATCAATACCTCATGGGCGTATTTGAAAATATTGCAGATGGCTTTGTCAAGCGGGTTTCCACGTGGGTAACGTGGTTTAAAAGCTCAGCGCTCTTTTGAATTCTTTTGAAATAGGCGCTTCTATTACTAAAGGCTCACCTGTTATAAAGTGTTTTAACTCGATGATCCCCGCGTGGAGAAAGTAATTACGGAATGGGAGTAGGCGTTGGAAGTATTTGTAGTCTTTTCTTTCCATGTAGTCGCGGTCCATCAATAAGGGATGATGAATCATGGTGAAATGTTGACGAATTTGATGATAACGACCGGAAGAGATCTGAGCTTCAACTAGAGATGCGGTTCCACCATGAAACATGTATGACTGAATTACTTTGTATCGCGTTTTTGCCTTAAGCAGCTTCCTTTTGTCCTGGCGCGACGGGAGCGGAAATGTGATTTGGCCCGATTTTCTCTTTGGAATTCCTTTAATTAGAGCGAGGTAGACTTTGGTTGTTTCTCCAAAAAGTTTCTCTGATATCGCCTTCTCAAAACACTCTTTGTTCTTCGCGAAAAGGACGATGCCACTTGTTCCACGATCGAGGCGATTTAGCGGGCGCAGACGAATTGAGCGTTTTTCATAGTCGTGTTTGAGCAGGTCGAGGAGATTCTTTTGGCCCGGTTTGTTCCCCACGGTTAATATTCCGCGTTGTTTGTTGACCGCGAGCAGATATTCGTCTTCGTAGAGTGGTTTTAATTTTTTCATGCGCGCATATTACATCATCTGGCAGCCAGAATAAATCCCATTCTTCTATCGTAATGGGATTGATAGAGTTGGGTTTTAAATCCGTTGGCTTGCAGTGTTGATTTGATTGAGTCCTTGTGCATTTCCGGTGTGTATTCGTGATATTCGATGTAGAAAGCATTTATTTTTGCGAATGTTTCTGGCGAAGTCGTGGCGATGATTTCAAATTCCGCGCCTTCGCAGTCCATTTTTACCAAGTCGCATGGGAGGGGTTGTTGGGAAATGATCTTGTCGAGCGTCGTGGACTGGACTTTGAGAGGGTTGTCGCTTCCAAGGATTATTGAATGGTTGTGTGAGTCTGGACTTCTGTTAAGTGTTACTTCTCCGATCTTCGAAGTTACGGCTAAGGCCTTTGTCGTTACGCTGTTGATACGATTCTGTTTTAGATTTTCTTTAAGGAGTCTGTAGTTTTCGGGTTCAGGTTCAAAGGCTAGAATTTTGACTTTTGAATTGAGCGTATATGCGTAGATCGAGAAAAAGCCGATGTGCGCTCCAATGTCTATTACTATGTTTTGCGCTTTTTGAATTATCGGATCCAGAATTTTATATTCGCGTTCGGTGAAAATTTCATTAAAAACCGAGTCGTCCGCTTCTGAGACGAGAGTTAAAACGAGCGATTTTTTATTGAAGGTTAGCTCTTTTTTCATTCTTGTATTATTATCGTGGGTCACCGCAGCTCACATCTTCATACTTTTCAGCTCTATCCCCTTCAATTCCTCGAATTTCTGCGTGGTTCTTCTGCGAACGTGGCACTTTTTGTCCTCAAGGATGGAGTACATTGTCTCCTCTTTTCCTATTGAGTCAACATCCTGTACTGAAAACAGTATTCCGCACATTGGGGAAATCAGATCAATTGTCTTTATTTTGGACGGGATATATAACTCACCTATCTTATCTCCGTTGTGGACTCGCTGTCCTAAGCGTTTGCTGAATTTGATCAAGCCGGCTTCTTTTGAAGGCACACCAAAGCGGTTACGCAGATAATATTGTTTCTGCGGGAATTTTGGAGTCCCCGGGAGCATGCGAGTGTATTTGAGGATGTTTATTATTCCTTCGAGTCCTTGTTTTAGAAAATCGTCCGCAACTTTTAGCGCGCCTCCAATTTCAATAGTCAAAACCGGGAGTTCGTATTTTTTCATCATTTCTATAGCGAGCATGCCGCGTTTGCCTTTTCTTTCGACAATTATTTTTGACCCGAAGGCCTGAGCCATTGATTTTGTGCAGTCGTTGCGGCGTTTTTTCTCGAATTTATGCACTCGCGTGTGGGGAATGAGAACTGTCCTCTGCCCTGAATCATGGCAATCTATCGCTATATCCGCCTTTGAATAGAAATTTTTTTCGAGTGCATTTGCGATGATGTTACTCGCCGTCCTGGCTCTTTGATTGAAGCATCGATTTAGGTCTTTTCTGTCGTAGGCTATATTGCGTAAACGTTTCTCGAAACCGCTTAAGTTGACGATCGGAAGAATTATGATTTCTCCGCGTAGATGCTCCTCTATATTGTTTTTGCGGAAGTATTTTATTAGGCGTTGCACGAGCGCAATCCCGTTCACTTCGTCGCCGTGGATGCCCGCTGAAATCACGCAGTGTTGATCGCCTTTCGAATTTTTGAACGTCAAATAAGGGATTTCAATTACCTGTCCGCCTGCCTGTCCCGGGATTTTTATTTTGAGAGATTTCATTGCTACTATTCTATACAAATAATAAGATGTGTCCATGACTACTGTGGTTTTGTATTCGTTTGCGAGCGTGATCGTGATCAGTTTGGTTTCGTTGATCGGCGTTTTTACTCTGTCTTTGAGCGAGAGAGTTCTTGGCAAAATTCTGATATATATGATCAGTTTTGCGGCGGGCGGCTTGCTTGGGGACGCATTTATCCATCTGTTGCCGGAGGCGGTTGAGGAAAGTGGATTCACTTTGAATATTTCCCTGTATTTTTTGATCGGGATCTCTGTTTCTTTTATTATGGAGAAAATTATTCGTTGGAGACATTGCCATCACCCCACGACCGACGCTCATCCTCACCCGGTTGCGATGATGAATTTGTTTGGCGATGCGGTGCATAATTTTGTTGATGGGCTTGTGATTGGGGCTTCATATCTGGTGAGTATTCCGGTTGGGGTTGCGACGACTGTTGCCGTGGTTTTGCACGAGATCCCGCAGGAGATTGGAGATTTTGGGATTTTGCTGCATGGTGGGATGTCGAAGAGAAGGGCTTTATTTTTGAATTTCGCTACCGCGCTGACCGCTGTTTTGGGGGTTGCCGTTGCGCTTGGGTTGAATTCGTATGTCGAAGACTTAACTTTGTTTTTGATCCCTTTTGCGGCTGGCGGATTTGTTTATATTGCCGTTGCAGATTTGATTCCGGAGCTACATAAAGAGGTAGCGGTGGGAAGATCTTTGTTGCAGTTTTTCTTTTTTGCTTTGGGGATTGCGTTGATGTTGGGGATGCTGCTTGCTGATTAGTAGACTTTCTTCAAATAGCACTTTTCGCAGATGACTTTGTAGCCCCATTTTTCGGGGTAGACGGTTTGAATTTCGGCATCGCAAAGGTAGCAATTGGTTTCGCGGAGGCGTTTTGGAGGTTGGAGGGACAAAAGCTCTTTGTACCTTTGGTCTGGGCAACACCTCGGAAGAGGGAGATTGAAAGTTTTGTAAAATTTAAATTCCTGAGGGATGATTTTGTAGTTTCTGCCGGATTTTTCGCAAAGCAGGATTTTGTCACAGATGGATTGGTCGACTTCATCCATGTTATCGGGTATTTTGTATTCCTGCGCGAAGTGTTTGGCTTCCTGCTGATCTTCGTGCCACATAAATCCTTCGCTCAAGGCCTGCTCTTTTGTTAGCGGATAATACTCCGACGCGACTGTTATGTTGTATGGCCATGGCGTGAGTGTTGCCGGGAAGGGTTTACCCCACTCGCCCGTCGAGATCATGTGTTTCTTTATTTTTTCCATCATTTCTTTGTACTCGCTTTGCTCGTACTGCTTGTTTAATATCAGATTTTTGCTCGATTTCATGCCGATACAGCCAAAACAATTTTCGAGTTTGGAACACTGATCGCAATACGCGACATCGCGAAGCGTTATACTGACCGTACTGAATTTTGAATTATATATGTCGTATGCGGTGTCGACTTCTAAACAAAGCTCTGATTTTTCGTTCGCTAAATTGTCGTAGCAATTTTTCACCTTTGAACAGTCGCGAACGTTGATGCAGTCCTCACAATCCACAATATAAAATCCGTTTGTGATATTTTTTGAGCCGGTGATGAAATCCCCTGTTGAGTTTTCCGAATTTATAATTCTTACGTTTTTGTGGAAAAGAGTTTTCTTGAATTCCTCGAATTGTTTTTCAACTTTTTCTTTGTCTTTTGATAATTCTTTTAAAAATCCTTCTTTCCGTTTTTCGTACTCGCTTCGCTCGTACTGTTTATTTAAAATACAATGTTCTTTGCTTCTTAATTGGGTACACATAATACAATCCCTGCAGCTTTTGCAATCGTACAGAAAATATGAGTCGTTGCAGCTTTCTGATGATTGACTTGAGTGGATATTATAGCATTTTTGGCAGTCGGAACAGCACGAACAATACTGACTTGATTTTACATTCATACAGTCGAAACAAGTGTTCGATTTGAAGACTCTGACGCAGTAAAAAAGATTTTCACTCTCGTATGATGAGAATGTGAGATAGCAATCTTTGACCTGTGCGCAGTTGTTTGTAAATTCGCTATTTTCGCAGTTCACGAAAATTCTTGACCAGCGCGGGACTTCTTTTTGAAGTTCTTTGTATTGTTCGAAAAATGGCTTATTGAAGTCGTAATCTCTTGCGTAGATGGCCGCGTCGAAACTGTCGTCCCACCATTCGTCTTGGTCTATTACTTTGAATGGGCTCGTCGGGGGGATCATTGAGATAATCGTTTTTCCTGTTTTGTGACTCTTGTTATAAAAAACATTTCTTTCATTTCTGAAAATTTGATGCCTTTTATGACGGCAGTTTGGGCATATTGTCGGAAGGACAGCATCGAATTTCTTGTAAATTTCGACCTCTTTTTCCGACTGTTCGAATTGTGAGTTACATTTTGCGCATTTCATAGATGCATTTTTACGGGCTTTTATAATAAACTTTTATTACAATTCGTAAACACCATTTTGTATTTCGTCTTTATTTTCGACTTTTTAAATCTGTTAGTTGTTGGTACAATCTGTGTAGACGATTACCTACACCAGTCTACAATGATAACGAATGATTTGGAAAAATTAGGGTTCTCGCCGGAGGAGGTCGGCGCCTATGTCGCCCTTTTAGAACTCGGCGGAGGATTTGTCAGCACTGTGGCGAAAAAGGCTTCAGCCCATAGAGTAACCACTTACAATACTTTGGAAAATTTGCGAAGGAAAGGCATGGTTAAGGTTTCGAAAAAGAAGGGATTTCGTTATTACTATCCCGTCAATCCGCAGGTGATTTTGAATCAGGCCAAAGAACAGTACAAAACCGCAAAAGAGCTTGTGCCAGAGCTTTTAAGCCTTCAGAGCACATATCATATTAAGCCGAAAATCCAGTTTTTCGAGGGTATTAAAGAGGTCTCTGACATTCTCATGGATCTGCTTAATACTAAAGGAGAGGTTCTTGGGTTTACAAACTATGAGTTGGCGAGCGATGTTTTCTCTGAGTATTTGGATGAGTACTATTCGACCGCCTTGAAAATCAAGAAAAAATTCAGACTTTTATGCCCGAACGACAAATTCAATGCGAGTTATATAAAAGGAAATTTACGGAAGAGAATTAAGGTCGGGACATTGGAGATTTTCGCTGTAAATCCTGAGCTTTTCCCTGTGAAAAATATTCAATATATTTATGGCGATAAAGTCGCGACAATTTCGCTGGATAAAAACGAAATGATCGGAGTTATTATCGAAAGCGCGAGCAATGCGGAAACGAGTAGGTCGATTTTTAATCTGGCGTGGCTCGGTGCGACTAGCTTTGTGGCGAAATAATTCGTAATAATGCGTTCATGAAAACAGTTGTTGTAATTGGCGGGGGCGCGGCAGGAATGATGGCTGCGGCTACGATCGTCGAGGCAGGCAAGGCCGGTGCGGCCGGCGGGAGGTCGGGCGCGGCAACCGGCGCTGAGTCGTGCGGGGGGCTTGGCGGCGTTGAGGTTGTTTTGCTGGAGAAAAGCGATCGACTAGGCAAGAAAGTTTTGTTGACCGGTGGCGGAAGATGCAATGTTACGACCGGACTTACGGATGTGCGCGAGATTTTGACCAAATATCCGAGGGGTGAAAAATTTTTGAGAGACGCCATGTATAATTTCTCTCCTCCGGTGATGATGAAGTGGGTTTCCGACCACGGGGTCCCGTTGAAAATCGAGAAAGATTTGAGAGTTTTCCCTGTTTCCGATAGAAGCAGTGATATTGTTGGGATTTTCGAAAAGATTTTGAGTGATAGTGGGGTGAAGGTCGTTTTCGGTGTCAGTGATGTTCGCGTTGGGAAAAGTCGTAGCGGGTTTGAGGTCAGTTTTAATGATGGTCGGGTAGTGCACGCGGATAAGGTTATAGTTGCTACCGGGTCAAGTCCTGAAGGCTATGAAATTGCTAAAAAATTGGGACATAAAGTGACAAAACTCGCTCCAAGTCTTTGTGGATTTTCTGTTGACGATTGTTGGGTGAAAAATCTGGCCGGGTTGAGTTTCAAAGATGTTAAATTGAAGTTGATTTGTAATGGAGGAGCGGACTTCGAGTTTCGTGGGCCTATACTATTTAGTCATAAAGGAGTTACCGGGCCGGGTTGTTTTGCGCTGAGTGCGCTTTCGGCTTATGAGGAGATCGGCGAGCATGATTTGGCAAAGTTGCGGTTGGATTTTTTTCCGGAGTTGAGTTACGAAAAGTTGTTGGCTGAAGTTTCGCGTGAGGTTGGCAAAAATCCAAAGAAATTTTCTCAAAATACATTGGGGCTTTTTATGCCGAAGTCTTTTATTACTGCGATTCTAGGGCAGATTGGGGTGGATGGAGCTAAGAGGAATGTTGGGGTTGGGAAAAAAGATTTGAATAAGGCGGTTGAGGCTTTCAAAAATCTTTCGATGACTGTTATTGGGAGGGCGGGCGGAGAAGAGTTTGTGACGGCTGGTGGGGTTGATTTGAGAGAAGTAGACCCAAAAACAATGGAGTCAAAAATATGTCCCGGATTGTATTTTGCGGGAGAAATTCTTGATATAGACGGATTTACCGGCGGATTTAACCTTCAGGCTGCATGGGCGACTGGGAGGAAGGCTGGAGAAAGTTGCTAGACTAGAACCCCCTGCTATCGTATTCTTCCAGTACTCCGCTCCACATATCATCTCTGTATAAGAAACCTTGGTCTGCGTAGGTTTGGAACATTAATTTTCTCCTTCCGTAATCATTATGGAAGAAATCCCATGCCGCATTCGCGTTTCCGAAGGTTCCGAGTCTTGCCATTACGAAGCTTTCCGGGACTTCTAAGTAACATTCATCTTCCCTTAGAGTTCCATTGTTATCAAAAAATATTCTTATTCCTTCAGCTGCGCCTGACGCAATGTCTTCGGCTAAGTAGAGACAATATTGATCGTTCTGATCAAGGAATTCCGGATCATCTTCGCGGACCCCAACACAGTTACTACCGTTGTTTGCGTTTTCATAATATCCCGTCAAATCCCATGCTTTTTCGTATAATTTGCCGTCCATTTCATCTTCCGCGAGTGTAATGCTTCCGTTTATAAAATACCCTCGTCCACCTTCAATGTAGTATGACAATTTTCCCCCGGTATAGCTCTGGCACGTGTCTTCCCACCCCCAGCCTGGCATTTCATTCCTTATTATTTCCATCTGCTGATGAGTGATTTCTTCGCTTTCTGTGATGAGATATCTAATTGCCGTCATGTATTGATCCGAAGTTCTTCCAGTGAAATCTATGTATTGATAACAGTCCGCGTAATTGTCCGCGGGAGTCCCTCCTCTATAAACTTCGAAACTATCTACCGTGTAGCCTGCGGGTAAATCAGATTGTTCAAGCATTATCTTCGAGCAGTCGTTGATAAACTCTCTTATTTCCGCTGCAGAATATACTTCGCCTGTGTCGTCGGCGACATCGTCGTCTGCGACATCATCGTCTGCGATGTCGTCGTCCCCGACATCATCGTCTGCGATGTCGTCATCCCCGACATCGTCGTCCGCGACGTCATCGTCTGCGACGCCATCGCCATCTGTGTCGCCTGCGACATATCCTTGATCGGTTTCAACTCCAAAAATCACGTATGCCATTTCCCCTCTCGTTATGTCTTTACCAAAATCTACTACCGTAATGGGGACTGCGGCCTGAAAATATAAGGCATCTACAAAAGGCATATACCAATGATTTGGGTCGTCCGTTGGTGTAAATTCGAGCTCGTATGCGTTGGCTACAATTAGAGAGGCTTCCGCAAAATTTATATAATTATTTGGTTTGAATGTTCCGTCCGGATAACCTTCGATAATTTTGTTGTTCTTTGCCACGCAAATGTATTTTGCATACCACTCGCTACTTTGCACGTCCGGGAATTTTTTCGCAGGAACGCAACTGTCGATTTCTTCCGATGTGAATTTCGCCGCGATTACGATTTTCGTAAATTCTGCGCGATTAATTTTGTCATCCGGTTTATATGTTCCGTCCGGATAACCGTCAACGATCCCTTTATCCTTCACGTAGTCTATCGCTGGGGAATATGTGTGGTCATCGGAAACGTCGGTAAAACCCGCGTATGCGAGTGGGGTTACGGTCATAAGGAGCGCGAAGAGCCCGAGCATGCAAATTATTTTTTTCATAGAGGTGAGGTTTATGAAATGAAAGAGGCCTTGTCTGCGGGTTTAGCAATGGCTGCAAGATTTTGCAAGATTTGTGTTGACTGATCACTACAAATACGGTAGAAGATCTCCTGCGTAGTTTTTAATGTCTTAATATGTTGAAACCGGTTGAAACCGATAGGAGAGAAAATGACGGAGTTGATGGCGAAGCTGTAAGAGCTAGGCATTTACCTTCTGCAATACTTGAAGTTGATGCTGGATCCTGGATTTACAGCACTCCCGGTACGCGTAGATTGGACGATCTTACTACTCCATCTGAGTGTATACAGATGATTTCTGATCCAGAGCATTTACCTACTATAACTCTGATCAGACGGTTGTGTATGGAATATGGCAGATTCGTTGCGTTTGTTCCAAGAGTACTTAAGTTTGATTTGGTAGAGCGATATGATGAAGGCAATCGTATCCTAGAAGAAAACCGTGTTATTGAAGGACGAAGAAATCTTTTGAGGACTCTTCTTTCCAAGATGGGTATTATGGAGCCTAACTTGGAGCCATCTGAAATGCCTAACGATTGGGATTCAACCACGAAATTAACCGGCTGGGATGAGAATTGTGCTCCTTTCTTTTATTCCGTCTTGCAATTGGTAAACATGGGAGCATTGAACATTGTAGGAAGGACCGATCAAGGATTTATTTTGGAACCGACCGAGCGGTTGTTTAGTTTCAGAGGTGTTTTAGAAGAAGATCCGGAGGAAAATCCAGCGAACGGCGAAACTCCCGATTTAGATCAAGTCGCATAGACGATTTCATGTTTGGAGCGGGTAACGGTACTTTGGCTTGTTTTGGTAAATAAACGGCGTAGAATGGCTCTCTTATGGAACGTTATTCTCTACATGCCGTAGCTTTTGCCGCCGCGCTCGCAAGCGCGTCTCCGTCATGCAAAAAAGTTGAAACACCGGAAGATGTTCAACCAAAACCCGAGCATGTCGTATTTCTTCATTTTAATGATTTGCACGGGACTGAGCTTGAACAAGCTCAGGGAATAGCTTGTGTTATTGAGCGAGTGAGAAGGGAATGCGAGAGAAATGGTTGTTATGTCATCGTTACAAACGGCGGAGATGTATTCGGGAATACGTCCGTTTCCGAGCGATTTAAAGGAGAAGCTGAAGTTGCTTTTGTAAATGCGCTTGGTGTTAACGCTTCTGTTCCCGGGAATCACGATTTTGATTATGGTCCGAAAGTATTTAAAGAAAGAATGAAACAAGGTAAGCGCTGGGTGGCGGCGAATTTGTATGAAGGAGATGCCGGTGAAAAACCATTGCCGTCATGGAAAATAGTTGAAGCCGGAAGCGTAAAAGTCGGCATTCTAGGAATCACTTTTCCTCAAAAAGGGTACCAAATAGGAGATTTTAGGGTTGATGACCCATTGGCAACAGCTAAAGAATTGATGCCAACGTTGGAAAAGGAATCGAATGTTCAGATTGCGCTTGCGCATTTGGAAAATCCGGAAGAGATAAAGATGGCGGAACAAATACCGGGTTTGGATGCTGTTTTGGGCGGTCATGATCATGTTTCGTCGTCTGATTATTGCGATGAAACATCAACAGCGACGCCCGTGTGCGAAACACCGCCGGATGGGAAATATATGGTCAGATTGGATATGATGGTTGACGGGAAAGAGGTTACTAATATGGGACAAGATTTAATTTCAACCGATGAATGCAGAGATACAAATAGCGCTGTTATGAAGGTGCTAAAACCATATATGGCCGCGGTTGAAGAAATGAATCAGGTTGTCGGTTTTTCAAAAGAATATCTTTCTAATGGTCGCGATGGGAAAGATGGTCAAAACGGAGCCAATAATTTTGTAGCCAAAGTGATGCTGGAAAGTACTGGCGCGCAGTTTGCGATGATTAACGCCACAGGGGTAAGGAGTAGTATTCCAAAAGGGCCTATCACGCGCGAACATGTTGTACGATTGGTTTTTGATAACGAAATTGTGGTTGTTGAATTGACCGGAGCCGAAATTAAAGATGCGATGCAAGCAGCTTTAAGCCGTGGTCGTTATTTTGCTCTTGCCGGTGCCGGGCTTACTTATCAAACACCGCTTCAAACACCGCTTGATCCGGAAAAAGCATATAGAGTCGCTACAATAGATTTTCTTATAGACGGGAAAGGGCCGTTACATAAAGCTAAAATTGTTGCCAAGGGCAAGCCGCTTCGTAAGGCAATAACTGATTATTTTAGGAGTCAGTCATCCCGATAAGATTAAGGGACTGCGGGATTTTGCAAGATTTGGAGCTTCGGTATGGATTTCGTCTTGCATTTTGTATAGATTTTGCTATTCTATGTATAGATATGTATAGATTTTATGGAAAATAATAAGTTATTATCAATTGGGGAAACTGCAAAGTTACTAGGAGTTTCGATACAAACCCTTAGACGATGGGACGATAAAGGAATTTTAAAATCCTTTAGAGCGACGCCCAACGGTAATAGGTTTTATAAGAGTCAGGATATAAATTTATTTACGAATGATTTGTCTACGTTGGGGTGGAAATGGGCATCTGACGTAGCGGTATCTGAGCCGCCGAGTGATTTTTATTGCGCTACGAGTGATGTTTTCACAACAAGACTTAAAAGGTTAGAAAATGATTTGCAAAAAATTGATGATCTCGGCATACATCATTCTCTACTGACCTCTATGGTTGGCGAAATCGGCGATAATTCTTATGCCCATAATTTGGGGAATTGGCCTGACATTTTAGGAATATTTTTTGCTTATGATTTGAATAAACGGGAGATTGTGCTTGCTGACAGAGGACGTGGAATATTAAAAACATTAAAACCGGTTCGGCCAGAACTTCAATCTCATAAAGAAGCTTTAGAAGTTGCTTTTACTAAAATTATTTCCGGTAGGTTCCCTGAACGAAGGGGAAACGGCCTAAAATCAGTTGCGCGTAATATCTTAACAAGTAATGTGAAACTGATTTTTAGAACCGGCAACGCCCAACTTGATTTAGAGCGCGGAGATAAGGGAATGAGGATTACCGAGTGTTTGGATTTTCACGGGTGCTATGCGGTATTTAAATTTTAACAAATCAATTCTATGCTTATTGAACTTAAAAAATTTGGTGACATATTAACGTCAAGGGAAGCTGGTGGGGAGGCTTTATC
>JBAZPI010000003.1:0-31964 GCA_041648305.1 Candidatus Altimarinota bacterium
GGCGTCCTGATTGAAGGGAACACACATAGGGAGTTCTTCATGGAAAAGGAAGGGAAGGTGATAACGATGTTGCAGTACGACTACGCGGGAGGTGTGATGGATAAAGAAATAGAGAAAATAGTGGAAGGGATAACGGTGATTGAGGACATTTGGGACTAAGGAACCTCTGATAATCTTGGGCTGCTCGGCTTGGCGAATTTTCTAGTGGAATCTGAACAAACAACCGAAGAGGAGAAAGAGCGATGAGCGTGAACAAGAGAATGCTTCAGGCATCGATGGTCGCTTTGCTGCTGGTGTGCTTCAGCGGCATCGCACGGGCGGGGTACCTGGTGTATCTGCCGTTCAACAACGGCGAGACCTGGTACTGCACCCAAGACAACAACAACCCGTACTCGCACACGGGAAAACTCGCGTACGCGTACGACTTCACCACCGGAGGATACGGAGAGACCTTCGGGAGGGACATACTCTCGCCAGTCTACGGCAAGGTCGTCGAGGTCGTAGGATGCATCGTCGACAACGCATTCAACGATGGGATCTACAAGGGTACTTGTGCCACTTGCAACAACGGCGGATGGGGGAACACAATTCTCATCCAGGACATCGCGACCGGAAAGTACATACGAATCGCCCACATGAAGCAGTGGTCGACCCCGACGGATATCATCGTGGGAAGCATCGTCGACATCGGCGAGAAGATCGGGGAAGTCGGCCAATCGGGCTACTCGAGCAATCCGCATCTCCACATCCAGATGCAGTCCAAACCAGGAAGCACTCAGTCGATCAAGTTCAACTTCGTTGAAGGGCCGGTCACAGAAGGCTACTACGTCGATTCCGAACTGACGCTCAAGTCCTTCGTCCTCGACGACACGTCCGACAAAAGCCTGAGCCACGAGACCTCCACCTACTCGGCCTCGAAGAGTTCGACCTTCGAAGAAAATCCGCTGTACCCGCTGAACTACACGACCGGCGCACGGAGCTATCACGCAAAGGTCATGTCCATCTACAACCCGCCATGGTACAAGTGGAGCTTCACTCCCAACAAGACCGGCTACTTCCTGGTCTCCGTGAAGTGCAAGTGCGCAAGCAGCAGAGATCCAAAAGCGCAGTACATGATCTACAGCTCAGACGACCCGGACATCTACACAACAGTCTACCTGGATCAGCAAGTCTGCACGGAAGACGCCTGGCACTTCCTCATCGGGACGACATTCAAGGCCAACAAGAAGTACTACATCCGGCTTCGGGGCCAGACCTACAAAAAGTGGATCTCCGCGGATGGAGTCAAGTTCGTTCGCGTCTGGTGACCCAAGCACCAGAGCATTTCAAAGGCAAGTAGCTTCAAGCGCTTGCCTGCCCGGCTTTTAAGACGGGCAAAAAGCCAAGCAGCTTCAAGTTCCAATAGCGCGGACAGGACAACGTCCTGATCCGCGCGCAAAATGCCCCCTGCTCATCACAACGCTCAAAAAGCAGAGTGATCGACAGGGGGCTAACTTTTAGTACGATTTTAACAGGCAAAAGTCGGCGAATCCTTACAACAAATTATCGGGATCTTTTAGTAAATCACATTCTACCTCAAGAATAGCAGGAGGCGTAAGGCCATAACTCCCATAATTCCACCAGGTATCAAGTGAAGTGTCACGGAAAACTCTGCCTTCGCATTGAAATTTTTCCGACGCAACAGAAGCTACGGATTCTGCGACATGATCCATAGCGCATTGAATACCACTGGGCGATCCTATAATTCTATGATCAAAAACAACGGTTTCCCAAAGACCATCACGGAAACGAAAATCGTGATGAGATGGCGGTGTATCTCCAATCTCATTATCAAGGCCACGTATTTCACATTTATCTAATATTTCCCAACGAACTACATCAGCAATTTCTGCAGACGCAGCTTCCCTACCAACAATATCTTTACGCCACTGCCTTTCGTTCGGTCTTTCTATCATATCTCGCAATGAAGCACAACTACCTAAACAGGCTAATGCTGTTAACGCCGCTGCATCTAAGGCTTTACGCATAAGATTAAGATTAGTTATTAATCAGGAAACGAATATAACAAGATACGGCTATTTTGTCAAGAAAAACTACAGAACGGCACTCACCCCAACACCTCAAGCCGTAGCATTAAAAATCTTCCAGCTAATTTTTAACTGTAACCATAGAAAATCCAGTTTTATTGGATCATATTCCGGATCCGCAGGAGATTCCCAATCAATAACATAAAGTCGAGGTTTGCCATCTTCTGGTTTTACAGGACGATCACTTTCAAAATCCCATGGTATCATGATATTTCTATCTTCAAAATCTTTATGGAGCATCCTTTTTTGACGACACATAGCTTCTAATTTTCCTGTTTCTTTAGTAATATTAAACCCTACAAAACCATTTACATCTGATATTCTATCCAAATACAAAGAATACCCACAAAACATTTGTTCGACAGATAGACCGTCCCTCCTGCAATGAAAAGATGATTGTATGAATCCCTTAATAGCTTCGTCCGTAGCATCCTTTTTAGGAGATTTGGCGAAATTGAATCCGAGACTAACCGCCATATAGCGATAAATCCAAGATACATCACTTACATCTGTCCAAATCTGTGTATTACTATCTGACGGCATCGATCGTTTTCCCCACTGTTTCACTCTTTCATATGCCTCCCAGAATAATGGCAAAAACTCTACCATTCTCCCTTCGGCTTTCACTGCCTCCTTCCATTTTTCTGAAACCGCATTTAAATTAAGACCATTGATTTTTTCGAAAAACGCATAAAGATTACCTTTATCTATTATAACTCCTAATACTCTTGGAGTAGGTATACCTGCATTATAAGCCCGCATCGCTCGCATAATTTCTTTTGGATCGGATATTCTTTTAGAAACGATTTTAACAGACCCCAAATTAATTTCTTTTACTTTGGACGCATCATACGGAACGTCAAATAGCTGTGTAATAGAATCGATGGACGATATGCCTTCTTCTCCTCTCCCTATATTCGGTTGCGACTCAATCCAACCGGTAGGATCTTTAAAAAAGTCTTCAGGCAAAAGACGCATAACCTCATCGTCTATTTCAATTTTTTGCTCAGCGTTAGGTTCATTCTTATAGAAAATTGGTTTTTGTTGAAGCAATGGTTCAATCTTTTCCCTGCTCGTTTCAGTTATAGCAGTTATCCGTTGAAGAAAAAATACTCTCACAGCATCACTGGATTCGGAACACCGTTGTGCCCGCTCTTGTGCCCGTCTTGCTTGTTCAGACCCCGCCAAAGCAATTATCCAATGTGATAAATCATAAACGAGCTCATTTTCATATTTCGAAAGACGATCTGGACAATTGCGCATATGCTTAATTAATGGGAGATATTCTCACATGAAATCGCATTCTTGTCAAGTTCAAACCATTAAGTGAGGAAGGATTTGAAAAATATTTATTATTACATTTTTTTAGCATCATGATGCTAAAAAACCAAAGGGTTGAACATGTTCGACCCTTTGGATCTGTAATAAATATTTTTAAAATTACTTCCTTACTTAAACTTTCTTCAGTGGCGCAACACTTGCCGCTAATTTTTTTATACCCACTTTCGGATTGTCGAACGCAACGGTAACAACTCCACCTTGAACTTCAACAACAACCCCAACTCCAAAAATATTATGAGAAACTTTCTCCCCTACACTATAAGCAATCCCCTCAAGAGACTGATTCTCAAGAGACTCTCCGGCAAAATCAAAGCCGTGCTCAATCGGAACGGGCTGTTCCCCCATACCCTCCAAACTAACGCATCCGCGCACTCTGTCGAAAAGTCCGCGCAGCCCGGCCCCGTGTCCGCCAAAATTATCCTCGACAAGCTCCGGGGGAATATCGTTCAAGAACTGCGAGGGCGCATTTGTCCTGTACTCACCATAAAGCATTCGCTCCATCGCGTGCAACAAATAAAGACTTTCCATCGCGCGCGTCATGGCGACATACATGAGCCGGCGTTCTTCTTCCAACTGCTCGCGCTCCAGTAAACTTCTATTATGCGGGAATATCCCTTCCTCTAAACCCGCTACAAATACATGCGGAAATTCCAGCCCCTTCGCGCTGTGCACAGTCATAAAAGTGACAGCGTTATCATTATCATCAACCGTATCAATATCGGCTATCAAACTAACCTCCTCCAAAAACACCGACAACGACAAGCCCGCTTCAAGCCCATCATACTTTGAAGCAACCGAAATCAATTCGCGAACGTTCTCCAATCGCGTTTCCCCCTCGGCCGTTCCATCATCCAAAAATTTCTTGTATCCGGTATCCTCCAAAACATGTTTGATCACGCCCGACGCGGAAAACTCGGCGTTGACGGCAGCCAAATCGCCGATCATTTTTACAAATTTTTCAATATCAGTAACTTTCGACTCGCTTAATCCGTCTATCGCAAGAACCTGCTTCATCGCTTGAAACATCGGCAACCCCTGTCGCAACGCATAGTCCTGAATAATCTCAAGCGTCCGACCCCCAATTTTGCGAGGCGGCACATTGATAATTCGGGAAAGACTCACGCTATCATTCTGATTTATTATCACGCGAAGATACGCCAGCGTATCTTTAATTTCCTTTCTCGCATAAAATTTAATCCCCCCAACTATCCTGTAAGGCAGCCCGTACCTCAAAAACACCTCCTCCAAAACACGCGATTGCGCGTTAGTGCGATACAAAACAACAAAGTCATTATAATTCGGGCTCTCATAACGCTTCAAAATCGCAACTATCTCCTGAGCGATCAGCTCCCCTTCATGCCTTTCATTCCGCGCAAGCCAATGCCTTACCTTCGCCCCACCGGTCGACTCCGTCCATAACTTTTTATCTTTTCTTCCTTTGTTTTTCGAAATAATGCTATGCGCCGAATCCAAAATCATCTGCGTTGAACGATAATTCTGCTCCAACAACACGATCTTCACGGAAGGATAATCTTTCTCGAAATCCAAAATATTTTTCACAGTCGCGCCCCTCCAACTATAAATGCTTTGGTCTTCGTCCCCAATTACGCACAAATTTCGATATTTCCCGGCCAAAAGCTTGATTAAAATATATTGCGCATGATTCGTGTCCTGGTACTCATCCACGGAAATATAACGAAATTTCTCCTGATATTCAGCAAGCACCTCCGGAAACGCGCGAAATAATTCAACGGTCTTCATTATTAAATCATCAAAATCCAAAGCGTTATTTTGCTTCAAAGCTTTTTGATACGGACCGTAAAGCGAGGCGACTTTCTCCATAAACGCGGTGTTCGCATATCGCACGAACTCATCCGGTCCGATCAGTTGGTTCTTCGCATTTGAAATCGCACCCAAAATAGCTTTCGGGTTCATCGCCTTCGGGCTTATACCAGCGTTCTCCAAAAGCTTTTTCATCAGAATTTGCTGATCCGCCTCATCATAAATCGCAAATGTTCCCTCGTAATCCAAGAGCTGTAAATGCTTCCTCAAAATGCGAACGCAAACCGAATGGAATGTCCCGATCGTTACGCCGCCCCGCTCTGCGGTGGCGGCGGAGCTTTCAAAGCCGTAAAAACGGCTTCCCGCTTCCTTCTCCCCGATCAACTTCATCACCCTGTTCCTCATTTCATTCGCCGCCTTATTAGTAAAAGTCACAGCCAAAATATTCCACGGCGACACGCCGCATTCGCGAATCAAATACGCAATTCTATGCGTCAGCGCGCGCGTCTTGCCCGATCCCGCTCCGGCGATCACGAGCAAAGGCCCCTCCGTGCAAGTAACGGCTTCAATCTGCTTGTCGTTGAGAGTTTTTAAGATTGGACTGTCAGGATGAGGTGAACCCATCTCAAGAAATTAATAATAAAGGGCTCATACTATATAGCAAATTGTATGCAAAAAAAAGCGGGATTTCTACGCAAATTCTCAGTCATTAACTGAAGAATCGATCATGATCCTCAAAAACTGAATCATTCAACATGTCACCTCAACTCACTGGTAGAAGAGAAAATTTGAAAATGTTTTTGGTTACATTTTTCATCCTCATGAGGATGAAAAACTGAATACTCAAAGGGGGAAAGGAGAAATTTAAAATGTTTTTAGTTACATTTTTGATTATCATGATAATCAAAAACTGAATCATTCAACATGTTGAATGATTCAGCTACGTAGCTAACATTTTAAATTTCTCCTTTTCCTCTTCTACCAATGTATATAAATCGGATCCCCAACCGCGGTAAATTCAAACGCGAAATCCGCGTCCTCAGGAAGCATTCTCACGCATCCATGACTTACCGGTCTTCCCATGTGGTTTCTCGCTTCTGTCCAGAATACGCCACCATCATTTCCAAGCGAAGGCAGCGCGTGCAAGCCCGCGCCCATAGCGGTAAACATCTGGAATTTTGGCATTATATAATGAGGAGATTCGTGTGCAATACGAACTTCATTTTTCAACATGACTCTAAAATTTCCTGTAGGGGTTGGGGTGCCAGCTTTCCCGGAACTAATCGGAAACTCCCTGACAACATAATCATCAATCTTGAGCTGTAATTTTTGTTCTGAAAGATCAATGTCTACACTCCTATTCCCGTCAATTTGCATGTCATTCACCTCCATACTCCTGTATACGTACAACAATTTCTTCCTTAATTCCGGCGCACTTTCATTAGTCACTCCGGTATAAATATCAATCTTAAATTCAGCGTCTCTAAAATAGTCGCCGCCCTCAATATAAGGCGCGAAAAACTCTCTGTAGACGCTCGGATCCTCATCCGCTTTTGCCCAAAACGTGAACGAAACAATTTCTCCGGCATCAACTCTCATCTGTCCTACGTCCATTCTTACAGTTGTTTTTGAAATAGCACTATTATCGGGCTTTTCAATACTTGGGTCCAAGAACATACTTTCTCTGCCGTCGTCTCTGGTTGTTCCAAGATATACTCTCGCTCCGGGACACTTGCTGTCCGGTGAGAACCAAGGCATATTGCCGTTATTTTTGATATAAACTTTAACCCTAAACTCTTCGGATTCTTCGTATCTAAACTCTTTTCTGACAGTAATAAGTTGCGCTTTGTATTCGCCAACGGCATCTCCCAAATCCGGGAAGCCGCAGACATCTTCTTCGGCCACAACCGCGGGCTCTTCAGCAGCCGCTTTAGCGGCCCCCTCCTCTTTCTCAGCGGCATCCTTGGTCACAGCTTCAATCGTCGGCTCTGCCACTTCTTCTGCCGTGTCACCTTCGACTGCGTCAGTAACCACATTTTTTTCATCCTCTTTAACAGGCGTGATCTTCGGCTTTTTGACCGTAATCGCCTTCGCAATTTTTATAGGTTCTCTCGGCGTGATAACCAGCGTGCCCATATCACTGCCATTCGCATGAAGAACAGAGTTGTACATAACTTGTTGAGCGCTTGGTAAACCGCTTGAATTGTCAGGCAAAGAAAGAACAACCGACAACGCCACTCCGAATATGATGAGCATTGAAAGAGTTTTCTTCATAGGAAATTTTGATTATATTTATTTTAGTTTGACACCAAATTATAACACAAACTTCCCTCGAGAGCAATACGTGCCTCAAGTTAACGCATCATTTCAACAACTTCTGCACCTCCTTCCTGAAAGTCTCCAGATCCTTAAACTGCCTGTAAACCGAAGCGAACCTTATATAAGCAACTTCATCAATCTTTTTCAACGCATCCATAAGCCCCTCACCAATCACAGACGATGGGACTTCCTTGCCAAGTCCTGCCCACTTTTCTTCTAATTCATCGATAGCCTTATCAACCTGTTCCTGAGTAACTTGTCTTTTCTCGCACGCCTTCCAGATGCCCTTCTCAACTTTCTGCCTGTCATACCTCTCGCGCGAACCGTCCTTCTTAATCACAACAAAATTAGACTTCTCAGGTCGCTCAAAAGTCGTAAACCTGTATTTACATTTATCGCATTCGCGTCTTCGGCGAACAGCCTTCCCCTCATCCGAATCTCGGGAGTCTATCACGGACGTCTCTCCTTTTTTACACTTTGGACATTTCATAGCGAGCGAATATTAACACAAATTATCCCTCAAGCGCTACCCGTCCAATTCAACCCGGTGAAGGTCCTCATTGGCGTCTATCCCCGCGACCTCCTTCTCCAAAAACCTGTCCGTCATCCCGGCAATATAATCCTTCACCGCAACCTCAAAGGATTCCCCGCGACGATACTTCTCGGGAACACGCTCTGGGTGTTCAACATAATATTTAAACAATTTCCTGATCATCATCCTGCCCTTATCAAGTTCCGTCTTCACAGTCTCGCTCAAATAAAACTTCTTGAACAAAATTTCCCTCAACTCTCTTATCTTCTCAACCATCCCATCACTAAACTTCACAACCACTTCATCAAACCTCCCAACTATGTCCGTAATCATGAAATAAATAATAGAGCTTATAATCCTCGAAATTCTAACTTCACTCGAAGGAATGTTCCCATATTTTTTAGACACCCAACCATAAGCCTCCTTCCACAACGCGGCTCCGTCAAGATCTTCAATCTGAAGAATGCCGCTTCGTAGTCCATCATCCATATCATGATTGGTATAAGCAATCTCATCAGCGAGATTAACAACTTGTCCTTCAAGGTGCGCGGCCATCAGGCTAGCGCTGCTTCTCGCAGCGCCGTCCGCGTCGTCGCTCTTGCCGCCTTCCGTTCCAACCTCCCCACCACGATCCCAAGAAGTCTGATGCTTTGCCAAACCCTCAAGAACTTCCAAGCTCAAATTCAACCCGTCAAAATCCGGATACAATTTTTCGAGTTTCTCAACAACTCGCTGGCTTTGATTATTGTGCTCAAAGCCGCCGGTCACAATCTCGTTCAGCGCCTCCTCTCCGGCATGTCCAAATGGCGGATGGCCAAGATCATGAGCAAGCGCTATTGCTTCAGCCAAATCCTCATTCAGCCCCAACCGGCGGCAAATATCGCGGCTGATCTGCGCGACTTCAAGCGTGTGCGTCAGTCGCGTCCTATAATGGTCTCCAACAAAAGCCGGAAAAACCTGTGTCTTTTCGTCAAGTCTGCGAAAAGCTTTGCAATGAATAATTCTATCCTTATCTTTTTGGAAACAAAGCCGCCCGGACTTCTCGCTGCCGCCACCACGAGCGCCTGAAGCGCCAGCGTCGCCGCCACCGGCGTCGCCATGGGCGCTGCCACCGCCGGAATCCTCTTCAAATTTCCGTCCCTTCGAATTCATACTTTTGACGGCATAAGGAGCCAACCGCTCCGCTTCCAGCCTCTCTAACTCTTCTTTTGTATAGATCATATTGTTGAATGGTTCTTGAATGATCAGGAGATTTATGATATACTAATATGAAAAATTTACCAAATTAATCATGACAGGAGACTCCAAGCAAACAGGATCATCGCCGGCTCCAAAAGAAACTCCAGGAGAAGAAGGAGGATTGGCGCCCATAGCGCGACTTATTCTTGAAAAAGGATTCAGAACCCTAGGTTTTCAGAGGGTTTACGAAGAGATAATGGGAGTTTTAAACAGAATAGCGAGAAATGATAAAGTATCGGAAAAAGAATTGAGCAAAACTCTAGCCGCAATCGAAGCTCACAAGAAAGAATTGGGAAAATTCCATGATGCGGAAGTGGTGGATATTATGGGGAACTATTTTGCGAAATTAAGCCAAAATCTAAAAGCTTCATACGTAAAAGCTGAGACGCCAAAAACCCTGGAAGAACTCAAGAAAACGGTTTAAAGAACGAGAAAACAAGGAGACCTTCCGTAAGGAGGCGATTTCCCCGAGGCGAAGAATTTCCCGAGGAAACCCCGGCGCTTTTTTCCCGAGGAAACCGCCCAATCTGTAAATTCTAACCTGTTGAATTTTCCCCGGGGAAATCCAGCACTTTTTCCCCGGGGAAATTCGCCAACCTGTAAACTCTAACCTGTTAAATTTTCCCCGGGGAAACCTGACATTTTTCCACATGGAAAATTCGCAAATCAGAAGTTATAATAAAAATACTCCACATTGTGCAAACCAATCCGCCCAACACACCCAACTTCACCCCACCCCCAATGACAACCCTAGCCTACATCACGGACTTCCTCGAATATTGCGAAGTCACAAAGAACCAATCGCAGAAAACGATCGAGAATTACGCCCATTACCTCAGTCGCTTCAAGGAATTTCTCAAACTCGAGAAGAAACCTGACATCTCCCCAAATCAAATCGATCTTAAATTAATCAATAAGTACAGACTTTTCCTCAACCGCTACCGCCAAAACAGCGGCCAAAACGGCGCGTGCCCCAGCGCGCAAAGCAGCGCGTCCCTCTCGGTCAAAACTCAAAACTATCACATCATCGCGCTCCGAGCCTTCCTTAAATATCTCACAAAAAACGACGTCCAAACTCTTGCTCCGGAAAAAATCGAACTTTCGAAAATTCCAGAGCGCTCGGTTGAAGTATTAAGCCGTGAAGAACTCGAAAGGCTTTTCGAAGCGGTAGATGCCGCAGGCGTCCGCGGCGCGCGCGATCTCGCAATACTTGAAACTCTTTATTCGACAGGCCTTCGTGTCTCGGAACTCGCGTCACTCAACAGCGACCAAGTCGATCTAAAACGTAAAGAATTCTCTGTCCGCGGGAAAGGTAGAAAGACCCGCGTAGTATTCCTCTCGGACAAAGCGGCGACAACAATCAAAAACTACCTCAATAAACGAATCGATAACAGGGAAGCGCTTTTTATCTCGATCCCAAGGCAAAAAACCGCAGGCGCATCATCCGCCACAAATCTCAAAGACATCCTCAACCCGTCATCCGCTCGTCTCTCAACGGTCTCAGTCGAATCAATCGTCTCAAAATACGCCCGCAAAGCCGGAATTATCAAAAAAGTAACTCCTCATACCCTCCGCCACAGTTTTGCAACGCAACTTCTCATTAACGGCGCGGATATTCGATCTGTTCAGGAACTTCTCGGACACTCATCGATAACAACGACTCAAATCTACACCCACGTTACCGACAAGGCACTCCGCGAAGTCCACGAAAAATTTCACAAATAAACCTCTCTTCTATATACTGCGCGTATACACAAAAAAACATGATTCTCTTCTCAAACATCTCAAAACACTATGGCAAAAAAGTTGTCCTTGAAGACATAAATTTTCACATAAACAGAGGAGAATTTGTATCGATAGTAGGTCCTTCAGGCGCTGGCAAAACCACACTCATAAACGCTCTTATCGGATCAGAACCAATCACAAAAGGATCTGTCCTTGTCGATAATTTCAACGTAACGCGCGCTCGTGCGGGAGAACTCCAGCAATATCGCCGCGGAGTTGGAATGGTTTTCCAAGACTACAAACTCCTTCCCAAGAAAACAGTCTACGAAAACATAGCTTTCGCGCTCGAAGTCTGCGGCTACGACAAATCCTTGGTCCAGAAATACACGGTCGAATCAATGCGCCGCACGGGCCTCGAATCTCTAAGGAACCAATACCCTCGCCAGCTCTCCGGAGGCGAAAAGCAACGAACCGCAATAGCCCGTGCTCTAGTCCATTCACCAACATTGATTATTGCGGACGAACCAACGGGCAATCTCGACGACGAAAACGCAAGCCAAGTCATAGATTTACTGTTGAAATTGAATGAAGAAGGCACTACGGTAGTGCTCGCGACTCACGACAAATATGTCGTAAATAAGATCAAAAAGCGAGTTATCAAAATGGACAAGGGAAAAATTGTAAGCGATAGAAAAGCGGCGATGTATGACTAGGCGGAACGCCAGCTACTCTTACGTCCGGTCATCACATCAAATGCACGCGATGACCGGTCTCACCCCCTCAACCTTTAACCCCCACATATATGGCAACCTACGCAGAAGCAGGAGTGGATATCGAAAAAGGAGATAAAGCCTCCGAAATTGCATACGCTCACGCGAAAAAAACTTTTCCGGGCCGAAAAGGCATGATAGGCGAACCTCTTATAGATGACTGGGGTTTCACCGGCGCAATTGATATGGGAGATTTCTATATAGTCGCAAACGACGATGGAATCGGCACGAAAATGGAAGTCGCCGAGCTCATGGATAAATACGATACAATCGGCTACGACCTCCTCGCGATGGTTTCCGATGACGCAGCTTGTGCAGGCGCGGAATGCATTTCAATCACCAACACAATCGACGCTCCAAAAATCGATGTCAAAAAAATCGACGCAATGATGACCGGCCTCGAAAAAGCCTGTCTCGAACAAAAAGTCTCTGTTGTCGGCGGCGAAATTGCAGAACTCTCTAGCGCCCTGAACGGCTACGTTTGGAACGCATCCGCAATCGGCATTATGGGCAAAGACAAGCGCATAACAAGCGAACACGTCCGCTCCGGCGACACAATTATCGGTTTCCGCTCACCGGGCTTTCGCTCAAACGGAATGACTTTAGTCCGCCACATATTAAAAAACAAATTCGGCGCAGACTGGGTCAAAGCCCCATTCGGTGACGGACGAACCTGGGGCGAAATCGTCCTCACACCTTCAGTCGTATATCACAACGCAATCATGGCCCTTCACGGTCGCTACGGGCAGCCAAAGCAAGTCACCTTAAAAGGCGTAGCCCATATCACTGGCGGCGGCATCCCCGGCAATATTTGCCGCATCCTCGACCGTACCGGTTCAAAGGCTGATTTAAGCTTACTTCCCCCTCCAACCGAAGAAATGCAAAAAATTATCGAACTTGGCCAAGTCAGTAAGGAAGAAGCAGAAACTACTTGGAACCTCGGCATTGGAATGATTATAGTTGTCGGTCCCGAAGAACAGGAGAAAACTCTCGAAATAATCAAAACCGCCGGCTACGACGCACTTGTCATCGGGAAAATAATTTAGACCCTCCTTAAGAAAAAATTTAGGAAAATTTAAGAAAAAATTTAACTTAATTTAAGAAATATTTAAGGTCTGTATGTTAAAGTTAGGGCAGTTTTGCATTTTGAATTTTTCAATGCTAGAATCGTAAGCCCTTAGAGGCCTCCTTACAAACAACCTATGGACCAAGATACAAAAAAAGAATTCGGTAACGTGAAAAAAGAATTCGGTAACGTGAAAAAAGAATTCGGTAACGTGAAAAAAGAATTCACCAAAGTCAAAAAAGACATCAAAGACATAAAAAAATCTCTTAAAACCTTTGCAACTAAAAAAGACCTCGAACGCCTTGCAACCAAAGAGGATCTCAACATTCTCGTCAAAAACAGTCTCAAATATTTTGTAACCAGACCTGAATTCGAAGAATATAAAATTTGGGCAGAAGAAACTTTCCTCACAAAAGAATATTTCGACAAATATGCGCCCTTAATTGAAAACATTTGGGAAGTAGTAAAAGAAAATCAATACGAACGCGAAGTGTATGCAGACAGATATGATCGTTTGGATCTCAAAGTCTTTGACCATGACAGGCGAATTAAGGTCTTAGAAAAGAAAAATTAAAAATCCCCTTGACGGTGAGCGTCCACTCACCTATACTGGAATCACGAAGCCCGGGCTAATCAAAAATTTAACCTCATAACCCTAACAAAATGACTAAAGAAAAAGAACAAAACGCCGAACAAAACACCGAAAAGAACAAAGCGATAGAACTCGCTCTCGCTCAAATCGAAAAGAACTTCGGCAAAGGAGCGATAATGAAAATGGGAGAAGCCAGCCACACTTCCATAGAAACGATTTCAACCGGATCTCTCTCGTTGGATCTCGCCCTCGGCGGGGGAGTCCCTCGCGGAAGAATTGTTGAGATCTTCGGTCCGGAAAGTTCTGGCAAAACAACACTAAGCCTTCACATCGTGGCCGAAGCGCAAAAAAACGGTGGAATATGCGCTTTTGTCGATGCTGAGCATGCCCTCGACCCGGTTTACGCCAAAAAAATAGGAGTAGACATAGACAATCTTCTTCTTTCACAGCCGGATAGTGGCGAACAGGCACTCGACATAGTTGAAGCTCTTGTCCGAAGCAACGCACTTGATGTAATTGTTATAGATTCGGTTGCGGCACTAACCCCACGCGCGGAAATAGAAGGTGACATGGGAGATTCACACATGGGTCTTCAGGCACGCTTGATGAGCCAAGCACTCCGAAAATTAACAGCAGCGGTCGGCCGATCAAGAACTACTGTAATCTTCCTCAATCAAATGAGAATGAAAATCGGGATCATGTTCGGAAATCCTGAAACAACCACGGGAGGACAAGCTCTCAAATTTTACTCTTCAGTAAGAATGGATATTCGTAACATCGGGAAAATTGAGGGCTCAGATATCGACGGCAAAACATCGGTAGGTAGCAGGGTAAGAGTAAAAGTGGTGAAGAACAAGATAGCGCCCCCATTCAAGACGGCAGAATTTGACGTCTCATACAGCAAAGGCATCTCTATAGAGGGAGAACTTATTGATCTCTCTTCAAAATACAACATCACCAGAAAATCAGGAGCGTTCTACACCTACGGAGAAACCAAATTGGGCCAGGGTCGCGAAAACGCAAAAGATTTCTTGAGAGAGAACAAAAAATTGGCAAA
This sequence comes from Candidatus Altimarinota bacterium, assembly GCA_041648305.1. GTDB lineage: Bacteria > Patescibacteriota > Gracilibacteria > UBA1369 > LOWO2-01-FULL-3 > JABILX01. The sequence goes on from JBAZPI010000003.1 coordinate 14,511, forward strand.
AGAAATTGAAAAAGCAATCAAAGCCGAATTTGGAAAGAGAGCCAGCGTGGAAACCGTAGAAGCGGTCCAGGCGGTTGACACGGAAACAGGCGAAATTTCCAGCTAGCGCAAGAGGTTGGTCCGGCTTCAGACGGAGCCAACCTATTTGCGCAAATAGCGGCCCCAAGGCCGCCCAAATTACATAAAAAAGGCCCGGCTTCAGACGGGGCACCAACACACCCATCCACATGCCATACGAACAGCTTCTTCAAAAAGCTCTGGGACTAATCTCAAGACACCGTTATACGGTCCTTAAGCTTAAGGATAAGCTCGTTCTATATTACGAAAAACAGATAGAAAAAGGAGAATTGCCGCCGGTTTCAAAAACAGAAAAAGAACAAGAAATCAAAAAAGTATTGCTTCGCCTCAAAGAACTGAAATATCTGGACGACACGCAATATTCAAAGGACTTTATAACAACCCGCACCGAATTAAAACCAAAAGGCCGTTTCATGCTGCAAAGAGAACTAAGAAAAAAAGGTATCCACCCCGATCTCGCAAAAAGAATTCTCGAAGAAACAGAGATCGACGAAAATGCAAACGCAATCAAAGCTCTTGGAAAACGCATCTCATCCCTCTCAAAAGATCCTCCGCTTAAACAAAGGCAAAAGGCGATGCGCTTCTTGGCTTCAAGGGGCTTTAATCTAGAAGCTATTTACAAAGCAATCGGATATTGGTACAATAAGACCGAAATGTAGCGTCAATTTTAAACAGGATCTTATTTAAGATTCTGTTTTTTTATAACCCCAAAATCATGCAAACACAATTTATAGCCGCAATCAATCAGATCTGCGACGAAAAAAACATCCCACGCGACAGCGTGCTTGAAACAATTAAGGCAGCTTTGAGAACCGCATACCGCAAAGACTACGGAAACAAAGAACAGGAGATAGAAGTGGATTTGGACGACAACTCCGGCATTGCGACAGTCTACCAAGTTCTCCAGGTCGTAAAGAAAGTTGAAGACGAAAACCTGCAAGTCAGCGTGGCGGACGCAAAAAAATACGACAAAAAAGCGGAAGAAGGTGACACTATCCGCATTGACGTTACTCCTGCGGAATACGGTAGAATCGCTGCCCAATCAGCAAAACAGGTAATTATTCAAAGAATCCAAGAAGCTGAACGCGACATAATGTACGACATCTTCAAAGATCGCGAAAACGAAATGATTAACGCGGTTGTTCACAGAGTGGACAACAGTGACGTATACGTGAATTTAGATAACAAAATTACGGCGCAACTCCCGTTCTCTGAACAAATTAGAAGTGAAAAATACTATTCCGGCCAAAGAATAAAGCTGTATTTGGACAAAGTTGTAAAAACCACAAAAGGTCCTCAGCTATTGATCTCAAGAACTCACCCAAACCTGGTCAAGAAACTTTTGGAACTCGAAATCCCGGAGGTGAAATCAGGAGTTGTTGAGGTGAAATCAATTGCTAGAGAACCGGGAGTAAGATGCAAAGTCGGCGTTAGTTCAAAAGACGAAAAAATCGATCCGATCGGATCATGCGTAGGTCAAAAAGGTGTCCGCGTCCAGAACATTATGGAAGAATTAAACGGTGAAAGAATAGACATTATCGAATGGTCTGACGACCAAGAAGCCTACATCAAAGCATCTTTGGCTCCGGCGAAAACGGCAAAAATCGTTCTCAACGACAAGGCCAAAAACGCAAAAGTATACGTCGATAGCGATCAACGCCCGCTTGCCATCGGCAAAAACGGACAAAACGTTCGCCTGGCCTCAATACTAACAGGTTGGGAAATCGACATTTTGGATATCAACGATTTGGAGGAAAAGGCAAAACCGAAAGAAGAAAGAACAGAAGAAGAGAAGAAAGAAATGACAGTAGAACTTCTCAATATGCCGGAAGAAGTTACGAAAAAATTAACGGAAGCAAATCTCACATTGGTAGAGCAATTAAGAGGGCTGTCAAAGAAAGATCTCACCCAGGTCGAAGGGATAAATGAAGAAGCCGCGGAGAAGATTGTAGAAGCGATGAAGAAATACCAATAACAGACGCCACAGCAGACACCGCAGGTGTCAATTCCTACATCGTCAACCCCAGCGCCAGCCGAGCCTCCCTCGTCAGCGAGCTCCCCCGCCGAACCCCGCAATAATACATAAATCAGGCAAGTCTAGGACGATTCCTTAACTTGCCTTTTTATGGTATAATTACACGAATTAATTAGATGTAAATGGCAGATGACCCAACACAACAAGACGACGGCTCCAAAGAAGAACAATTGTTCGCCGATCCATCGAAAAAATCTCAGACCGCCACAGCGAAAGCTGCTGCAACTCAAGCTGATGCGACCCAGACAACTGCAGCCCAGACTGCCACAGCCAAGGCTGCCGAAACGGAAATTGTTCTCAGCGGAATTAATCGCGACTTCGAAGAGAAAAACACCCTCAAGAAAGCAAAAGAGCTGAATCTTTCATATGTGAATATCGGCAAGACTCCGATCAATCCGGATTATTTAAAATTAATCCCGTTCGAAACCGCCGAAAAAGCAAAAGTAGCAAGCTTCTATAAGGTCGGAAATAAATTGCGCGTCGCAGTTTTAGATCCGGAGAATCCGGAAACGAAAAAAGTTTTGGATGATCTGAAGAAACAGGACTACAAACTCAACGTCAATCTCGCCTCGAACAGCGGAATATTGGAAGCAATCCAAAAATACAAAGACCTTCAGATCTACAAAGAAAAGGAAATCATCGAAAGCGTTGAAGAAAAATGGATCAAAACATACGAGAAAGAAATCGCGGAATTAAAAGAACTTGAAAAACGTCTTCCCGAAGTGACAGCAGAAGAAGGGATCAATTTAATAAACATCGGAGCGATGAAAACAAAAGCTTCCGACGTTCACTACGAGCCGACAACGGAGAACACAATAGTGCGTTTCCGTATCGACGGAGTTCTCTACAAAGTTTTTGAAATAAAACCAAAAATTTACGCAAACATTTTGAACCAGGTGAAATATCAGACCAAAATGAGAACCAATGTTTCCGACATGCCACAGGACGGAAGATACAATTTTAACTACAATGAACGCAAAGTCGATGTCCGTGTCTCGGTCATCCCAACAGAAAGTTCAGAGTCGATTGTTTGTAGGTTCTTGGACAGCGGCCAAAAATTCACGTCTTTTGAAGAGCTTGGTTTCGAAGACACCTATTTAGCAAAAATAAAAGGTTTACTGGAAATTACTCACGGAATGATACTTGTAACCGGACCCACCGGATCAGGTAAAACAACAACTCTTTATTCTCTTCTGCAAGGCTTTAACAAGCCCGAAAAAAAGATAATTACATTGGAAAATCCGATTGAATATCACGTCGACGGAATCGTCCAAAGTCAGATTAACGAAAAAGGAGATTATAATTTTGCCTCTGGCTTAAGAGCCATTCTCCGTCAGGATCCGGATATTGTAATGATCGGTGAAATCCGTGATTTGGAAACCGCCGAGACGGCGGCTCAAGCGGCTCTCACGGGACACGTCGTTCTTTCCACTCTCCACACAAACAGCGCGATCGAAAGTATCCCGCGTTTAATCAATATGGGCGCGGAACCATTTGTGGTTTCACCGGCTCTCGATACACTCATCGCACAAAGATTGGTCAGAAAAGTATGCAAAGATTGTGCGAAACTTTCCCCAATCACCGATCAAGAAAAACAGGAATTTGAAAAAGCTTTCGAAGAACTGAAAAAATATAGTCCATCCTTAATCCCGCCCATGCCGGAAAAACTTTATCACGAAGTGGGATGCGATAAATGCAGTCAAACAGGATATTTGGGACGAATGGTCATCGCGGAAATGATAACGGTCGATGACGAAATGAAAGAATTAATTATTCAAGGAGCATCGGTTGGAAAACTTCTCGAACTTGCTCGCAAAAAAGGCCTGGTCACAATGAAAGAAGACGGATTTAAAAAAGCGGCTTTAGGCCACACGACCGTCGAAGAAGTCCATAGAGTAATCAGGGTTTCCGAAGAACAGCCATCCTGGCGGCCCTAAATCAATCCTTTATTAAGAACGAAAAGATTCCGGCAATCGCAAGAATTATGGCGGCAACGACAAAGACGGAATCAAAGGGGAGGAATATTAAAGATGTGGAAACAATGGCGGGTCCAAAAAATCTTCCAACCGGCTCAGAGGTGATGAACACTCCATATAACGTATCTTCATTTTCTTTTTCAACATTTTTAAAAAAATAAACATCGCGTAACGGCTCAATAAACGCCGCCCCGACATTGGCCAAAATCAAAAAGAGAGCGTCGAGATAAAAAACAGGGGAAAACCAAACTGCCAAAGCAAAAAAAGCGATAATAAAAAATCCACTGATAACAGGCAACCTCAATCCTTTTTTGTCGGCATATTGCCCGATCGGCATTTCAAAAAGAATATATGGCAAAATGCACAGGGAAATTATCAACCCGGTAGTATCGCTACCATATCCACTATCGGCGACAAACAAAGGAACAACAACTGTTTTAAAAGACATCCACAAAATCAACGCAACAGAAACAAAATAAGCGATAATTCTGTTTCTACTCCCAACGTATTTTTTAAATCTATTAAAATCATCAACCTTTTTCACTTTGCTCTCCAAATGGGGCTGTGCCAATGACGGATGCCTTTTAACCAAATGCTGATGAGAAAGATAAAGAAGCGTTATTGCCATGCAAAGACCCGACAAAATAAACACGGGTTCATTCCCGGCATACCTCGCGATTACACCACCGGTTATAGGCCCGATAGCCCAACCGATATTACTGAACAAATAATAAAAACCCTCGGTTTTCCCGAGATTGTTTGCCTTGGCAAAATCTCGAACCATTAACGCCAAAGCCATCAAAATATACAGAATGACAAAAACTCTCAAAAACTCTACGGAAAACAAAAAATAGGTACCATTTACGAAAACAAACGTCATCGTGAGCAGTGCCCCGGCCATGAAAGCAAAATACAAAACCGCCATTCTCGAAAATTTGCGAAAAAAGAACGAGGAAGAAAGTCCGGCAATCGCCATCGCGATCGCCATCGCCGAATAAAAATATCCAACGTAAGATTCACTATTTATGATCGATTCTACGAAATTCGGGAAAATCGGCAATAACAAGCTTGTACCAAAACAATGAATCAAAGCTGCCCAAGAGAATATTCGTCCCTCCTTGCTGACATGCGGTGTTCGCAGATTTTGCAATTTCATACAGCGATTCTAGCATCCGGTCAAAAAGTCCTCAAATAAAATCCATTGTCAGTTCCAGCGATTAGGCCGTAAATTTCCAGAAGAGACAAAGACTTGTTTATATCTTTCGAACTCAATCCGGTTCTTTCGATGATCTGATCGACATTAACAGGTCTGGTTTTTGGAATTGCGTCTAAAACTTTATTAACATCAACTCCAAGATCAGCCGCAGCGCCAACCCCGGCGCCAGTACCAACACCGCCTCCCTCCAAACTTTTTCTAGTGAATAATGTCGGCTGGATTTTGAGCTCACGAATTATATCCATACCGCTTGAGACAGACTTTGCAACAAGTCCTTGAATCAATTTATTGCATCCGACGGACTCAATCCTATCGATATCTCCGGGAACGGCAAAAACTTCGCGGTCCTCCTCATTCGCCCTCTTCGCTGTTATCAAAGCTCCGGAACTTTCCGGCGCCTCCACTACCAACGTCGCCAAACAAAGCCCCGCAATAATCCTATTCCGCGCAGGAAATGAGAATTTACTTGCAGGCGCCTCCCCCTCATATTCACTCAAAACGCATCCGCCAGCCGCAACAATTCGCCCGGCCAAATCCCTGTTTTCAACAGGATAAACATTCTCGATGCCGGTTCCCAAAACTGCAACGGTCTTTAAACCAAACTTCAAAGCGTTCTCGTGGGCCAGAGTATCAATTCCCCGCGCCAAACCAGACACGATAACAACATCGCATAATGACAAATCCTCGATCAGTTTCTCCACAGCCATTCGTCCATACGGCGTAAAATTCCTCGTTCCGACAACCGCGATCAAATTCCCATTCAACACGGAAACATCTCCCTTGAAGAAAAGTCTCTCGGGGCGCTGATAGATATTCCGGAGCAAAGTGGGATATGAAGGTTCTGAGATTTCTAAAAAATTTACCATATCTCAATGATACAGCATGGACCTTAAATTTTTCTTAAATTTTCCTTAATTCTTTTCCTCTTCCTTAACATCCTTCTTGACTTCCTTTTTTTCCTCCTTCACCCTAAAGAAGCTTTTTATGCTTTTTTCAGTACCAAAAGCGACATTTTTCGTGCCGCAAAGTTTACATTTATAAACGTATTTTTTCCCGATCTTTTCTGCGCTGACGATCTTTTCGCAGTCTTTGCAGTAAAAGACTATTAAATTTGATTTCTCGGCCATATTTACTTATTTATTAAATTATCCGAAGAAGAAGGTTCCTCAATTTTCACCGATATAATTTCTCTTTGGGCTCTTTGCTGGGAATCCTCAACTTTAATCAACCGGTCGAGCTTTCCCTCGGTCTCAAAGGAAACACCCTTGTCTTTATTCAACTTGAGCCCGCCCAACAAAACAGAAATTGCTCCGGCAAACGCCATGATCATCCCAAACTTCATCTCCTTCATCGTGATATTTACGCCAAACTTGGAATGAAAATAAATACTACTGGTTATTATCAATAAAAACAAAGACATCGCCCCAACAAAAATATAAAAATGCGCTTCCTCCAAAGGTAGTCTCGGCAATTTCTTCTCTAACAACCTAAACCCAACCAAGCACAAAGAAGCAATGGCAAAAGCAAAAATCAAAAACCCAAGCAAATAAAGTGGTCCATTAAGCCCAATATACTTTTCCCCAGTATTGAAAGTGTCTAAATCGGCATACCAAGGCAAAAACGCGCCCATGAAAGTCAACGCTGCCCCAAAACCAACGAGTTTCAAACCCAAAGAAAGTTTTCCAATTTTATCGAACATATTCTCTTGCGGCATGGCAACATAATAACCAAAACGCCTCGCAAATTCCATAGAAATTCCATAGAATGAAGCCACATAGACCACGAAAACACTATGAAAATAGGAATAGACATAAGAACGGCGGGGGGTGAAAAAGCAGGCAAGGGCCAGTTTACTTTCTGCATCACTCGCGAATTACTTAAAATCGATCGCGAAAATCGTTATTTTCTGTACACAAATAGCGGGATCGCGGGCTTCGAAGAATTCAAGAACGTGGAAATGGTTATCATCGACGCAAAGGGCTTAACCTGGCACAGGGCGGTGATGAAAGATCTTAAAAAACAAGAGATCAAAATATTTTTCGCGCCCTCAAGTTTCATCATTCCGGCTCTTCTCTCAAAAAAAAGCGGGATAAAAACAATCATCACGATTCACGACTTGGTCTCTTTCATTTTCCCGGCAACTCACGACAAAAAAGCGCGCTTAATAGAAAAGATTTTCCTTAAAAGAGCAATCAAAAAAGCAACTGCGTTAACAACTGTTTCCGAAAACACGAAGCGAGACATCATCGAAAAGTTCGGTCTTGCGGACGCCACAAGCGCCACGAGCGGCCTCGCGGGCGATCCCGCGGACCTCGCGAGCGAAAAAATCCAAATCATCCCTTGCGCGGCTTCGGAAGATTTTTCACCAGTAGAGCGCTCGGAAGAATTTATTCAAAAAACAAATTTGCCCGAGAAATTCTTTCTGGCGGTGGGGACAATTGAGCCCCGCAAAAATTACGAGACATTGATTCAGGCATTTGCGATGATTCGCCAACTTCATCCAAATCACCACCTACTTATAGCGGGCAAACAGGGTTGGGGATCGGAAAATCTGGAAGAACTGATTCGCGAAAACTATCTGCAAAAATACGTCCATTTCTTGGGATACGTGACAAACAAAACATTGAATAAACTCTATAATCTCGCCGAGGCCCTCATTTTCCCGTCGTATTATGAAGGATTCGGAATCCCGCCTTTGGAGGCGATGCAAGCAGGCTGTCCGGTGATTTCATCTCACTCATCTTCGATGCCGGAGGTGATAGGGGATGCTGCGATTTTTTGCGACCCGAGTAGTCCCGCGGAATTTGCCAAAGCGATGGAAACCCTCTTAAGTAGCCCCTCTCTCCGTCTGGACCTTGTGAACAAAGGCAGAATCCAATCAAAGAAATTTTCATGGGCTGCCTCTGCTCAAAAGCTATACACGCTCATAAAAACCTTGTAATATAACCTTGCCATGGATAAAGTATTCAATTGTGAAAAAATCAGAAAGGTCGGGATTATTACAAAACGGGATATTGAACCATATATTAAGGTTCTGAAGAAAATTGAAAAATACTTCAAAGGGAAAAAATTTGAAGTTATTTGGGACGAGAATTCGGCTCGCGCATTGGGTAAACAAAAAGGCTACAAGAAAGAACGCCTTCTCGTTCTCTCAGATATGGCGATAACGCTTGGCGGAGATGGAACCCTTCTGAAAACAGCGCGAAGATACCCGAGGAAAAACATCCCAATTCTCGCGGTGAATCTTGGCACGTTGGGCTTTCTCACCGAAACCACGGAAGACAAAATGTTTGACGTTCTGAACAAGGCCTTTAAAAACCAATGTAGTCTGGATAGACGATCGATATTAAGAATCACGCTATACCGAAAAGGTAAAAAGCACTCTACGTACTTGGCTCTCAACGATGTCGCAATCAACCAAGGCGCATTTGCGAGACTGATTCAAATACGTGTGGAGATAAATCAAAGACTTGTTAATAGGTTCAAAGCGGATGGACTTATAGTTTCAACTCCAACAGGTTCAACAGCACATTCATTGTCAGCGGGCGGACCGATCGTCCATCCTCATGTCACGGGGATTATAATGACACCGATTTGTCCTGTTTCACTCTCCATGCGTTCAATTGTCTTGCCGGACAATAGACAGCTAACAATCTTTGTCGAAACAGAACGTCGTGGTGGCCAGGCCGAAGAAATCGGACTGACACTGGACGGGCAAGATGTAGTTGCTCTCGAATATGGAGACGAAATAAAAGTTCGCAAATCAAAACGAAATATGTATTTGATTCGCGAAGGCACAAGATATTACAAGGTTCTAAGAGATAAATTAAATTGGGGCAACAGTTCAGCCTGAGCCGCCGCCAACCTCGCAACAGGAACTCTATACGGGCTGCAACTTACATAATTAAGGCCAATTTCTTTGCAGAACCAAATTGATTCAGGATCGCCGCCTTGCTCACCGCAAATACCTATTTCAAGATCTGGATCAGCTTTTCTAGCCAACTCAATGCAGGTACGCATCAATTTGCCAACGCCTTTGCGATCAATCCCTTGCATCGGATCTCGAGGCAAAACGCCTTTATCAATATATGCCGGAACAAACCTCCCAACATCGTCCCGCGAAATACCATAAGTCGTTTGAGTTAAATCGTTGGTTCCGAACGAAAAGAAATCTGCCACTTCAGCGAGCTCGTCGGCTATCAAACACGCTCGCGGAAGTTCAATCATTGTCCCAATTTTGTAATTGAAATTGATCTTATCTCCAAATTCGCTAATTTTTTCCTCGACAACCTTTCTCATCGCGCGTAACTCCTCAACCATCCCAACTAACGGGATTTCAATCTCCACATTCGCCCTGAACTCGCCGCGCCCACTGACCAAAATAGCTGCTTCGCAAATCGCCTCAACCTGCATTGCGTAAATTTCCGGATAAGTAATTCCAAGTCGGCATCCTCTGTGGCCAAGCATTGGATTTATTTCATGCAGCGAACTAATAACCCCCTTCAATTCTTCGATATCAACATCCATTTCAACCGCCAGGCGTTCGATAGCCTCTTCTTTATTAGGCAAAAATTCATGCAGAGGCGGGTCAAGAAGTCTTATTGTGCACGGGCGATCCTCCATTACTTCAAATATTCCAATAAAATCATCACGCTGGTAAGGCATCAGTTCTTTCAAGGCTTCCTTCCGGCCGGCCTCGTCCTTGGCCAAAATCATTTTTCTCACATAATGGATCTTATCATCGTCAAAAAACATGTGTTCCGTTCTGCAAAGCCCGATTCCTTCGGCTCCAAATCCAATTGCGACGCGACAATCGTCGGGCATATCAGCGTTCGTGCGCACATTGAGAACTCGGATCTCATCTGCCCATTCCATAAGTTTCCCGAATTCCCCGACAACTTTTGGGGTCGTCATTTCGACTTCGCCAAGATAAACCTCGCCTTTAGTGCCGTTTAAAGTGATTACGTCTCCTCCATTGACGACAATATCGCCAATTATCATTTTTTTGGCTGAAACATTGACCATTACACTGCTCGCTCCGGCAACACAGCACTTGCCCATGCCTCTGCAAACCACAGCCGCATGCGACGTCATTCCCCCCAAAGATGTCAGAATTCCTTTAGCTGCATGCATGCCGTGAATATCTTCTGGACTCGTTTCTCTCCTACACAAAATTACATCTTCGCCTTTTGCAGCCCACTCCTGCGCCTCATCCGCAGTAAACACAACTTGTCCCGATGCGGCTCCCGGCGACGCGGGAAGTCCACGCGCGACAGCGGAAGCGGAAGCCTTCGGGCTGATTTGCTTGTGTAACAATTGACCCAACTGCCCGGCATCAACTCTCATCAGCGCTTCTTCCTTCGTAATTAACTTCTCAGCGACCATATCAACAGCAATCTTCACGGCAGCCGGGCAAGTGCGCTTCCCATTTCTAGTCTGCAACAGATAAAGCTTTCCTTCTTCAATCGTAAACTCAAGATCCTGCATGTCCCTAAAATGCTTCTCCAATTTTTCCTGAATTTCGAAAAGCTCTTTATAAATCATAGGTCGATCTTGCTTCAATTCCGAGATTGGCTTCGGTGTCCTTATTCCGGCAACAACATCCTCCCCTTGAGCATTCATCAAATACTCACCAAAAAACTCTTTTTCTCCGGTCCCGGGATCGCGTGTGAAAGCCACGCCGGTGCCACTCTCACTACCCATATTTCCAAAAACCATAACCTGTATGTTGACGGCAGTTCCGGGCAAACCAACAATTGAATTAAGTTTCCTATACGTAACTGCCCGCGAATTATTCCACGACTTAAAAACCGCTTCGATCGCCCCCTTGAGCTGCTCTAAAGGATTTTTCGGAAAATCGCGGCCGGTCTTCTCCCGCACAATCCCCTTAAACTGTTCAACCAACCCTTTCAAATCATCAGCGTTCAAATCCGTATCAGCCTCAACTTTGCGCGCTTTTTTCATCTCAGACAACGCGTCCTCAAACGCATCACTTGAAACTCCCATCACCACGTCTCCAAACATCTGAATAAATCTTCTGTAGCAGTCGTGAGCAAATCGTTCACTCCCGCTCTTGCGAGCAAGCGCAAGCACGGTATCGTCATTTAGCCCAAGATTCAAAACCGTATCCATCATCCCTGGCATCGAAGCCTTTGCCCCGCTTCGCACACTCACAAGCAGAGGATCTTTCTTGTCCCCAAACTTCCGTCCCATCTTTATCTCGAGTTCCGAAATCTTATCCCCCAGCTGATCAGCAAATCCATCAGGATACGTCCCGTCGGAAGCGAATTTGGCGCAAACCTCCGTCGTTATAGTAAATCCGGGAGGAACAGGTATGCCCATACAGGTCATTTCTGCCAAATTAGCGCCTTTCCCGCCGAGAAGATCTTTCATATCTTTGTTTCCCTCATCGAACGAATAAACGTACTTCATTGGAGTTTGAATTAAGAGCTAAAAAACAAAGTGCCCTCATCCAGGTCCGAAACCTCAGGAGGGCACTTCCCAGTATAGGAAACTCTCACCGTATTTTCAATTGCGCTCGCGGCGAAAAGGTTATGTCTTCACGAACATCATCGCGAATACCTTGCGGCCCCACATTCACAACTTTTTTTGGAAGGAACATAGTTTTTGAAAATGCTTTGTTACATTTTTGAGCATTATACATGTTCAGTCCTTCAGTTTTGTAACAGCATTTTCAAAAACTATGTTCCTTCCAAAGTTTCTCCAGCCTCTCCATCGCAGTAATAAACGCAGCGGTTCTCATGTCGCAAGAATGTTGGTCCCTGTTTGCCGCAACCTCTCTGTATGCATCCTGCATAATCTTTACCAACTTCTCTTGTACCTGCTCATAAGTCCATTTCTCACCATGTATGTTCTGGTACCATTCAAAATAACTCACGGTAACTCCGCCTGCATTCGCCAAAATATCCGGCACAACCATTATTCCTTTCTTCTCCAAAATCTGGTCAGCCTCAGGAGTAACTGGTCCATTAGCAAGCTCGAGGATGAACCTCGCCCTAAATTTATCGGCATTTTCAGCAGTAACCTGATTTTCAAGAGCGGCCAAAACCAAAATATCGCATTCAGAAGTCAAGAATTCTTGATCCTTGCAAACAATTGTATTTTCAAAGCCTGCTTGTCCATGAGCGTCCGTAACAGATCCCTTTTCCTCCTTGATCGCCGAAACTTTCTCCGGATCAAGCCCGCCTTCCTTCGCTATCAACCCTCCTCGCGAATCCGAAACGCCTTTAATAATATATCCTTTTTCGTGCATCAACTTCGCCATAAAACCTCCGGCATTTCCATATCCTTGAATAAATACTATTGTTTCCGCAGGCTTTATGCCCTGGTCCTCAGCCAACATGTCCAAAACGTAAATTCCACCCTGAGCTGTGGCAGTATCGCGCCCAATACTTCCTCCATCCTCAACCGGTTTCCCGGTGATAACACCAGGACAATCCTTGCCGACAAATTTTGAATACTCATCTTTCATCCACGACATGATTTTCCCATTTGTGTTCACGTCTGGAGCCGGAACGTCCACGTCCGGCCCAATAATAGGCGCTATCGCTCGCGCATACGCTCTACTCAATCTCTCCAATTCACCTTCGGACAATTCTTTCGGGTTTACAATCACGCCGCCCTTTCCACCGCCCATCGGGATCCCAACAACACTGCATTTCATCGTCATCCACGCAGACAAGGCCTTAACTTCGCTCAAATCAACTTGCTGATGGAAACGAATACCACCCTTAAAAGGTCCGGCAAAATTATTATGCTGAGCTCGGTAGCCTTTAAAAATCTTCAAAGCCCCGCCATCAAGTCGCACAGGAAGCGAAACTTCCATAACTCTCATGGGTTCATCCAAAATCATCTTCAATTCCGGATCCAAATGCATAAGCGTAGCAGCCTTTTCTATCTGCTTTAGTGTGTTTTCAAACAGAGCCATAGCTTTACATGGTTAGAGAAATATGAAAAAGCGTTGTTATTAAAAATCCCACAAAAGCGGTGCTAATTGGCACAGTTAAATTGTCATCGAGTTTATTGGTCAAAGTTTCAATAATCGTCGCCGTCAAAGCCATTCCAACAAAAACAAGCGGATACTCCCACATAATCACAGCCCCTGCGAATAAATTCGCAATAAGTCCCGCAAAAGTCCCGACATAAGTCTTGTTCCTCCTGATTTTCCTGCTACCAAACATCATTCCTGCCGCCGCAGACAAAGAATCTCCGACAACCATCATCATCATCGCCGTGAACGCAATCCAATAATCAAAAACCGCAAAAACAATAATGCCGGAAAGCATGAACGCCATCATCGCGGAAGGTTTATTGAACTCTTTTTTTCTAAAAAGAACATCAACAAGCCGGAGAACTCTCGGCCGATACTCAAGTCTTATGTGTTCAAACAACATTACTACGAGAAGAATAAGAACCAAAGCGGCCAAAGACAGTTCTCTTCCCAAATACAAAACCCCTAGCGAATATGCAACTATCAAGGCGATTCCGGCGAAAAAATGCCAACTCTTCCTTAAAAGTTCTTTTAAGACCTTTATTTTTTTCTTCCTAACATGGATGCCCATGGCCCGAATTCTATACTCACAAATAAAATTTCGCAAACTTCTTCTTTTCTCTGAACCTTTCTCTAAGCTTGAGGAAAATAAAAATCGCAGACGAAAAAAGAATTGCCAAGGCAAAAATGGCGGAAAAAATCCAGCCACCACCGCCAAACCCGGCTCCACTGGCAGCTCCGGCAACATTCGTAGCCAAAAAATCCGCATTAACAACTCCATCCTGCAAACTCTCTCTGTCCAAAACCAAATCCTCAAACTCAACCAGATCAATATCCTGTCTCACAACATCCAAAGTCGAAACAACTCCATTCTCAAAACTAAACTCATAAACATTGATGGAAGGATCAAGCTGCTGAAAATAAAAATCCGCAAACCCGCCTTCTCCAACGGGGAATTCGTCATTTCTTCGCAAAGTTTCGCCATATACAAGCTCGCCGGTTTCCTGCCCGAGAACGTCTTTCACGGCCGTAACAAGATAAAATGGATCACCGCCCCTCTCCAAAAACTCGCCCGGATCATACCGCAAGAAACTCAATATGCCCGAGTCATATTTCAAATGAAAAGCGGCTCCCAAAACTGGAGTTTGAATATCCGAAATTTTAGCCGACAATTTCAAAATATCATGGTCCAAAAACTGTCCTTCCAAAAAAACTTTCCCGGTAGCGCTGCCATCCTCGGCAGCACCATCCTCGTCAGCGCCGGCCGACTCACTCGACTCGCCCACAGAGCCCTCCTCCTCCCACCATTCTAAACTTGTTGTTGTAGTCATGAATGTTCAATTTAAAAAATAAACAGGGCGGCGAACAGGGCGGCAAAACTCTAAGTTTCGCCGCCCAGCCCTCTCTCATCACGACGTCGTCCCAAAATTCGCCCCGATATCTATCAAATCACTTCCATCAATCACCCCGTCATAAGTCGTATCCGCCAACGCGGCATACGCGTCCGCGCCAAATTTTGATCCATAATGTCTCGCCAAATTTTCCACATCGCGCCCATCGACTCTTCCGGACCTATTGTTGTCGCCAATCACCCCCCGTGTTTCAACGCCGCTCACAGAAACAGCGGCGCTTTGAATGCCATTTTTTACGGCTCGCACCTGATATTGATACGATATACCCGGCACAATCGCTCCGCCAAAACTCAAATCATCATTATCGACAAACACTACCGAAACGGAAGTGCCAATTTGCGCCAAAGATCCATCAACCGCCTTTCGATAAATTATGTAACTGTCAGCTCCGCTCGCGGGCGCATTCCAATTCAATTTCAAGCTGTACAAAGCATCTCCCAAAGCCGCAGCCAACCCCGAAACGCCGCTAACCGTATTCGAGCCAACTTCCAGAAACGCGCCCGTCATTGCAAACAAAACATCCCCCAAAGAATCAGCCATAAAACTTCCTCCGCCAAACGTCAAAGAGCTCTTAGCCCCCTCGCCGCCGACTACTTTGAACTCCAATGTAAATAAATTTCCGCTTCCCGAAACTCCCGAAGCAGGGGATACCAATCGAGCATTCCCAACTACAATTTTTCCCGCGACCCCATTCTCCAAAGCTGTATTAAAAGCGGTCGATACCTGCCCGTTGCCGCTCAAAAACCCATCCTCTTTCGCGCTCAAAAATGTCAAAACCGCAGGATCATAAACAACGTCAAACCCATAAGCGAAAAGATTTGACGCGTTATTCGCAATCAAAGTCGCAGTCAAAACCTCGCCATTCAATGGCTTCTCATTCGATAGATTAAATTCGACCGATACAGAACCCGGCACCCCCTTAAAAACGCTATTTTGACCTTTCGGAGTTCCGAGTTGCGCGCTTACGCTTGTAGCAAAATTCGCCGCTGAATCCAAGATTACCGATGGATCAATCCTCTCCATCGTGGCTTTCGAAGTGCCGTTCCCGGCATACCAAGCTCCACCGCCAGAATTCACGCTATCCACGACCAAACCGGCCGCGGTTTTCAAAATCAAACTGTCCCCGCTATTCGCCAAAGACAATCCCACAACCGCATCCGCCGCCACAGAAGAAACCGCGGCCTCACTATCTTCAATTAAAAAATATCCATGCGCCGGCACAATGCCACTCACGATCACATTTTTGTCCGTATAGTCGTCTTCAATGTACCACCCGCTCAAATCCACAGCCTGCGAAGTCGTGTTATAAAGTTCAATCCACTCGTCGTTTGAATTAGCCGCCGATCCGGCCCACGCAATTTCGTTGATAACAACGCTGCCGATTCCCGATTCGGCATGCGCGACCAAAAGGCCGCTCAAAAACATTTGCATGCATAGTGCGACAAAAGTCGCCGCTGCCGCAAGTAACCTAAAATTCCCGAAACCAAACCTGTTCATTTTGTTTTTGTTAAGAAATAAATTTTTGCTCCACGCCTGGCGCACACACCTGCGCGTTGCGCACACTGCGCTTGTTGCGCGTCTCGCGCTCGCACGCATCACGTACATTTTGCACTTTTTGTTTTGCCGGCCGGCAATATGCCACGTGCTCAAAAGAGCCTCTCAAGCATAGCAGGCGTTTCTTAAATATTTCTTAAATAAAAGTAAATTTTTCCTTAAAAAATCCTTAATTTTTTCTTAAAAGCACAAACTTGTTTGCGCCGCCACACAAGTCTCACCACACCTCCTCGGCCACGCAACTACATTTTCGAAGATTATTTCCCCACCCCACCTCCTAATTTTATGGTGCAGGGAAAATTAAAATTTTTATGCTATTTTTTGCTTATCACGATGAGCAAAAACCACTTCTGCGTACATGCTAGCAGAAGTGGCATATAGCATAATTTTCAATTTTCCTCCTGCACCATAAAATAATCCCCAGCCATACTTTCCTCAAACGTATACGGACTCATCTCAACAGGAAAAAACTCCCCCCACTCGCCGGCCTGCCGCATATGCGCAATAATCCGCTCGCGCAAAGCTTTATACTCCGCCTCGCCGTATTGTTTGTTGAAAATACAATGCCGCCCATTCTTCACGCTGACACACCCAAACAAATCCTTCGAATACATCCCGTACATCGAATACGCGGAATCCGAAGTCCCGTAACACGAAATACACGCGATATTCCCGTACGTATTGTCGCCAGTTTCCAAACATTCATAACACATCTCCGACGAAAACCCCCACGCGTAAACATCATAGCAATCCCGCGCGTCATGCAGCCACACGCAATAACTGCAATCCTCAAGATGCGAAACATCAAAACAATAAAACGCATTTTTGCTGTGATAAATCCCGTCGCCCGTCACGTTCTCATTGTGCTCGCCAATCATGTATTTCTGCGGAAATTTCACGAGGTGCTCCATGAAATGCGAATCAAGCGCGTATTTCACAATTTCCCGCACATACGCCTCTTCCCCAAGCTCCTTATTGAACAAACAATATTTTTTGTTATGCAAATTCACACACCCAAAACATGACTGACAATTCCTACAGTTATACAAAAATGACGAGTCGCTGCAGCTCCTGCAATTTTTTGAGAAATTTAAATTATAGCAATTTTCACACTCAAGACATTCATAACAAAGATCACATTTAGCCAGCATAAAATTGTCACAGCAATCCCG